>NZ_BTPU01000102.1:0-45064 GCF_036985595.1 Vallitalea maricola
TATTGCCATAGGCTTATACATCCTGTTATCAAAAAGATACCTATCAAGAGATAAAATATATAACTATAATTAAACGAGAATCCATAACTCCTTGTACCCCCATCACCTTCATATATTTTATCTCTATCAATCTCATCAAGAGTTGATTTAATCTCTATTTCTATTTCATTATTGTCTATCTGAATAGTTTTCTTACCAGTTTCAAAACTGCGCAAAGTCAATAAATATCCTTTTTCAGTATCCTTTATATCAACTATTTCAAAATCCTTGAATTTATCTCTTATATCATCTTCACTATATAAGTTTGTTTCAATCTCTATATTAATCAAATCACCAACGTATATACTTCTTTCCTCAGCTAATATAGTTATAGATGAAATAAGTAATAATAAAGATATTAAACTAATTAAAAATGCAACTTTCCTTTTTCTCATATATTACCCCTTCTTCTGAAAAATTGTTTTAACGGTTTATAATAATCTTCGTCAGTGTATATGTTAATAATGTTTTTTCTATACATCTTAAAGTTATTATCTAATTTATATTCTTTCTTAAGATTATCTAGCGCTATTATCTCTCCTGTCTCCAAATCCTCAAAAGTAAATATAGCGCCAGCAGGAATCAGTTCTTCAGTTCTATCAATAACACGTACCATAACTAAATCATGGCGTCCAGAAGTTATTTTAAGATCTTTTGCATAACCTTCATCAAGAAAATCTGATATAACAAAAACTACACTTCTCTTTTTTTCAATTCTGTTAAAATATTGTAGTGCTTTTCCAAGATTGGTTCCCTTATTCTTAGGTTTGAAATCAAGGATGTTTTCTATAATTGATAAAACATGCTTTCTTCCATTTTTGGAAGGAACGAATTTCTCTACTTCATCAGTAAATAGGATTATACCAACTCTATCATTATTTTTACTTGCTGATAAAGCTAATGTTGCACCGATACTTGCTATTAACTCTTTTTTATTACCAAAATCACTGGATTTTGACATATCTATTATTAGAAACATATTCAGTTCCCGTTCTTCGCAAAATTGTTTTACATATGCTTTGTTATGACGAGCTGTAACGTTCCAATCAATATTTCTAACATCATCACCATGATAGTACTGCCTAATATCGTCAAATTCCATTCCTTTACCTTTGAAGCCGGAACGATATTCACCTGAAAATATTTCTTCAACTATTTTATTGGACTTTATTTCAATTTGTCTTATTTTCTTAATCATTTCTCTTGAAACCATTGTTTAACTCCTTATCTATGGTAAGTTAACCTTTTCCAAAATTCCAGCTATTATATCTTCAGAAGTAATATCATCAGCTTCAGCTTCATATGAAAGTAATATTCTATGTCTCAGAACATCATATGCCATTGATTTTATATCATCTGGTACTACATAATCACGGCCTTCTAAGAATGCTCGTCCTTTTGCTGATTTTATAAGGTTGATACTTGCACGTGGGGATGCACCGCAAGCTATATAATTAGATTTTTCTCTAGTTTTCAGAACTATGTCAAGTACGTAGTTCTTAACATTATCATCTATATAAATGCCGTTTATTTGTTCTCTCAGATGTAATATATCTCTGCATGATAAAATCTTAGTAAGATTAGGTTCATAGTAATTATCCATAGTAAAACGGTCAATGATTTTACTTTCTTCGTTTCTATCAGGATACTTCACTTTCAGTTTCATCATAAATCTGTCCTGTTGCGCTTCTGGTAGTGGATAAGTACCTTGTTCTTCAAGTGGGTTCTGTGTAGCTATTACTAAAAATGGTCTTTCCAGTTGGTAAGTAGTATCCCCTATTGTTACTTGTTTTTCCTGCATTGCTTCTAGTAAAGCTGATTGTACCTTAGCAGGGGCACGATTTATCTCATCAGCAAGTATTAGATTACTGAAGATAGGTCCTTTCTTAATAATGAATTCACCATTCTTTTGGTTATAGATCTCTGTACCAAGGATATCTGCTGGTAATAAGTCTGGAGTAAATTGTATCCTTTTGTAATCAACTCCACTTACCTCAGCTATAGTACTTGCTGTCAGGGATTTTGCTAGACCTGGAACACCTTCTAATAAGATATGTCCTCCAGTCATAAGACCGATGAGTATTCTATCAACCATATAGTCCTGTCCAACAATCACCTTATTTATTTCATCTCTTAGTGAATATATTATCTGTTGTTTATCAGATAAACTTGTTATTTCCATTTCTTAATCCTCCTTAGTAATACAAATATGATATTTAATGCAATACCAATAAATACTATTTTATATTTATTTTTTGAATTATATATGAATAAATTGTTAATTATAGAAAAATATTTGATTTTTTTGTTTTACTGCTAATAATCCTTATAATGTCAGTGCTCTTTGTGAGCAATATCAGCATAAAAAAAGCTGCTAAAATAGCCAGCTAAAAATTAATTGTTTAACAATATGTACATATAACAACTAATAGATAATAGTCCAAAATTGCTACATTACATTTTTATTGCTATAAATCCATTCTAACTATCAATATATGAACCAAAAGTTCTTATGGTAGATTTATCTTTTTTATCTATTGTTGTGCCAGTAAATCCTAGAAATGCTGCATTAGGTAGTTCATCTCTCATATTTTTAGCCATACTTTTATATTGACCGCGGTGAGCTTCGTCAGTAAGTACTATAACGTTTGTTTTAGTTGTTAGTACTGGAAACTGTTTATCATCTTTTAGTATTTCTTTTTCTTCTCTTTATCACTTTGGAACTTATGTATTGTAGTCATAATAATCTGCTTTTTATCTGGAACTAGTTCTTTATCGTTATAATTGGCTGTGGTTAGAACACCAATCAATTCACTATTTTTAGGTTCATCTTCAATAGCTTTGAAAGCTTTGTCTAACTGGATCTATATTTAGGTCAAGGTTTTTAATATTTCCATTAGTGACACTCCTCTAGTTTATATATGTGTTTTTTACATTAATCGACTGTAATTAATTATAACATACTAGATATATAACATAAATATGAAATCAAATAAAATCTCCTCCTTGTTAATAAAAGAAACATAAATCTAATGAATAAATCCCACCCTTAATAATTCCAACTGCATTTATTAATTATTACAATAAAGTAATAAATAATAGTATTTTATGCATTTCATCCCATAAATCATGTCGTCTGTCAGGATTTGTTGCAATTATAAAAAAATTCATCTATCATAATTTATATCCTGCTCAATATTTAATACCTTATTATTTGACATCAAAGAGAACTAGAAATAACTATATACATATGATAAAATAAGGGAGCGATGTAATGCATAAAATATCTATTCAATCACAAGAATTAGAAAAAAAGAAAGTCAATTAAAAAACTTAGCATCAAGAACAGGGAACATTAAAGATAGTCTTATTAGAGTCAGTAATTCACTAGATTATGACATAAAATGTAGACAGAATATTAGTAATGAGTTAAATCGTCTTTATAATGACATAAGTTTAATAGAAGAAAATCTATTTAAGTCTGGTAATTTCTTAAATTCTACATGTAGAGCATATGCTGAAACTGAAATACTAATAGAAAAGGAATTAGGTTACCTTTCTTATGAACTAGATAATTCTAATCAACCTCAACAACCAATACCAGATAAAAAAAATGAAAATTTCCTAGCACGATTAGGTAATTCATTAAAATGCGGTTTAAATCATTTACGTAATTTTTTTACTAATTCAAATGAAAAGCTAAATAATGAACTAATTCCACATGATAATGGAGATAGACTTTTTACAACAGCTAATGATTTTATTAATTCTAATCCATATACATATTATGTATATGATACCAAAACATATCTTAGCTCTAGAGGTCATTGGCCTACTTGGAAAGATATTGGTGGAGCTATAAAAAGTGGTTTTGAATACGTAGGACGTTCCGTTAAACAAATGGTATTTAGCAATTATGCAGAAGATGTAACTTTGTTAGGTACAATTGGACAAATTGGTTTAGGAGTTCTGGGATTTGATATACATTCAGATATACTTGATATAACATACGATTTTGATAAATGGGAATGGTCATGGGGACATGCAGGTCAAACTGTTTTAGATATGGCAGCTATATTACCAATTGTTGGATCATTGAAATATACTGATGAAGTTGGCACTCTAATCAAAGGTGTTAATAAATCAGGTGATATGGTAAAAGACATTGAAAAATCCAAGGATATTTATAAGAATATAAAAAAAGCTGATCCTAGTAAAGTAATAAATACCTTAGCAGATTTCAAAAGCAGAAAAATGATATTTGGTAATAATACATTTTTACTAGATAAAAGTGGTATGAAACACATACTAGAAAGACATCATATAGAATATTGGGAAGGCTCTATTAAGAAAACCCAAAGTTTTTTCAAAAAGAATACAACACTTGATGATATTTCTGATATTATTAATGATATTATGAAACAAAATAGAGAAACTCTAATAAAAAAAGGGACAAGAGGTATGTACCAAATAGAAGGGACTTATAATGGAATTGACTATGTAGTCGGACTAAAAAATGGTCGTATAGGACAATTTTATCCAAAATAAAAATACGGAAGAAGGGATTTTATGTTTAATATCAAATCTTATATTAAATATCCAAATAAAAAGATACAAGATTTATTTAGTTTAAATGATAATTATAAATCTTACTTTATAGAATTAAATGACATGGAAAGAATAAAAAATATAGTTAATGACATTGATACAAACTATATTGAAGGTATAATCTATCTAGAATATAACGGTACTACCATATTAGACTTTACATATTGGGATATAATTGACCAACTTTGGGCTTATATGATAACTTTAGTAGACAATAATTTAAAAGACCAAAAAGCTGAAATATATTTTCCTGACCAACCTATTAAAGTACAAATAAATAATATTAGTAATGACTTAATTTTAATGTCTATAGAATCAAATACTAAAATGCAGATGACATTACCTAAATATGAATTTTTCATTACACTTATAGAAGCAGCTAAGGAATTTTTCTGTAAGATTCAATTATGTTTTGATAATGAACTTGATTATAGTTATGAATTAGAATTAATTGATAATCTCACAAATATATTAAACAAAAATCGGGAGATTAATAATTGAAGAAATGGCTAATAGTAATATGTTTTATGTCAAACAAGACAATTTAGTAATGAAGTTAAAGTGTAATTAACATTAAATAATCGAATAATAAAATAGATGTCTCTCCAAGTTCTTAATGAGATACATCTATTTTATGTTTTTATAAATTTATGACAATATTATCAATACACTTTTCAAGAAATGTTACCTCTGCCCCTTTTTACTCTTCACAATTAAAAAATATCTTAGACAAATCATTACTTAATATATTTTGAATTTCATAATTAGTCAAAGGTAGATAAGTTTTCATATATTCCAAATAACCTGTTGGAGTTTGATATTGGTAATCTGTTCCGAATACAATATTATCTAATCCCCATTCTTTCAACATCCTAGCTAGTTCTTTGCAATCTTCTTCAGTTGTTACATCTAATCCTAATTCTTTTTCTCTATCAGTTACAATTACTCCTGAAATATCAAAATAGATATTTTCTTTTTTTAGATATGGGTTTGAATTGTATTTTTCAATAAATGTGGTGAACACTTCTTTGGCAGATCTATCAAAACTACCCCATCCCCCCAAATGAGCAATCTGTAGCTTTAAATTAGGAATTTGAGAAATTACATTATCTATTAGTATCTCAGCATCTTTCTTTCCAAACTCTGGACTTCTACTTCTGAAATGTAATAGGATAGGAATTCCTTTTTCTGAAACATGTGTGAACAATTGTTTTATTTTTATAAGATGATCTGGATTTCTTAAATCAACATCAGAATTTGTAAAATGTAACTTTAACCCTGATAATCCTAATTCATCATAACATCTATCAATCTCACTTATAGCGTAATCTTTTAAAGGATTCACACTAAAAAACCCAATTAATCTGTCCGGATATTTTGCAACTTCATTAGCTAAATAATCGTTCTCTTTTTTAACATTTTCATATTCATTTGAATCTTGAACTTGATCCATACCATAAATATAACTATTAGATAGTACAAAAGCTTTATTCATACTTGCTTCATCTAATAAAGATACTATTTTTTCACCTGAAACTTCTTCAATAGGGATATCAATATATGTATCAGTACCCAATAATGTTTTAAATACTTCTGAGAATTCCTCACTCATCATATGTACATGATGATCTGTATAAGCATGTAGTGGTTTTGGATTACAGTTAATGTCATGAGCATAAGTCATAGTATTGTTAATATTAGTAATTAATAGAATTAGAATAAGTAAAGCAATATTTTTCTTCATTATATTTTCTCCTCATCATATAAATTTTCTATTATAATACTACACAAAAATTATTTTGTAAACATAATAACAAATAATATATAGCATATAACTAATATAATATTATTTTACAAAGTTAATATTAAATTTTCTAAATAATCTAAATTCAGAGGATTAGATGATAATTGATAATTAGCTATTCCACAAAGAAGGTGCACAACCCATACACTTCTTGAACTGCTTAGAAAAAGAATACTGATTAGGATAACCTAGATAATTAGATATCTCTTTTACGCTCATTTCAGTTTCCTCTAACAAAAATGTTGCATATCTTATTTTAGACTTGATTATATACTGATATGGTGATATTTTATATTGTGCATTAAAAAGCCTTGTGAACTGTTTTTTTGATAGATTAGCCAACTTAGCTAAATCATCAATAGTAAACATGCTACTAGGATTCTCATCTATGTAGCTTTTAACACTTTCTATTCTACTGTCTTTTTTATACCCCTTATCACATTCATAATCATTGACCAATTCATAAAATATCTGAGTCACTATACTATTACACATCTCATCTGCTAAGTCACTATCACCATTAACTATTTGATATAATCTCTCAAATAGTTTCTGATACTTAATAATATCATTAGCATGAAAAGCATATGAAAAAGGACGTGAGAAGTAATTTTCTCTCTGGTATGAAGTCCTATTATCATATAATCCGAATCTAATAGGCATAATAGAAGGCAAATTAGATTTATCAGGAATTGCACTATGAGGAAAATCATTACTAACAAAGATAACCTTACCTCTTTTTAATTGCTCTTCCTTACCATCAAGATAATAATAACCATTACCACCTTTTATGAATATTATATGAAAATCTTTATTCCTTCTGTTATCTTCAATTTTCCATGTTAAAGGTACTTCATCAATATTATAAGCGGTATGTATTTTAAAATAATATTTGTAAGGTACCTCACTAAATATACTTTTAATATTTTCTATTGGATTATCAGTGATTATATCCTTCTTTAACATATAACTCATCCCTTTTGATATTTTTTAAACCCTAATAAATTACGAATTACTATTAAACTTATTATACATTGATAATAAACATTTTAAAATATAAAATAATACTTAGCAATAAGCAATCGTTATAAAAAAATATTACTATTCTATAGAATAAAAAATAGATGATACAATAACTAAATATCATATCATCTATCAAATACTATAATCTTATTATACTCTTCCTTAATCAATCTATACAAATAAACTTAATACAACTGCCCCTACGAATCCACAAACAGAAATAATGGTTTCCATCATAGTCCATGATTTTAACGTTTGTGCTTCATTCATTCCAAAGTACTTACCAACTAACCAGAATCCACTATCATTGACATGGGATAATATTGTTGCTCCTGATGCGATTGCTATAACTATTAATGCCCTATCTGGTGCACCAAGATTGAATACTGTAAGAACTGGTGCCATTATACCAGCGGCAGTTATCATGGAAACTGTTGCTGACCCTTGTGTAATTCTTACTACTACTGCTAATATGTACGCTAAGAAAATTGGTGGAAGGCTTGATTTTGCTATTGACTCAGCCATCATATTACCTACGCCACTGTCTATAAGCATTTGCTTAAACACTCCACCAGCACCTGTAACCAATATAATCAAACCTGCTGGTGCTAGAGCTTTACTACTTAGATTCAATAATTCATTTTTAGAGAATCCTCTTTTTATTCCAAGAAGATATAGAGCTAAAAGAGTCGCTATTGTTAATGCCACGAATGGATGCCCTAAGAATTTTAATAATTCAACTGTAAACCCTTCATTAATAACTTGTTTTTTAACTAGTACATCTGTAAGGGTATTCAATAGAATCAGTACCAGTGGAACACCTATTATACTTACAATAAGTCCAAATGAAGGTAAATTATTATCATTTATCCTAGATGAATCATCACCTTCACTTACGAATTTTGGTGGTGCAATATTAATTTTTTTACCTATGTATTTTCCAAAGACTGGTCCTGCTATAATTGCTGTAGGTATTCCTATGATAAATCCAAACAGAATAACCCATCCTAGATCAGCACTTACTATCTCGGCTACGGCAACAGGTCCAGGAGTTGGTGGTATGAAAGTATGTGTAACAGCTAAACCAGCTAATAGTGGTATACCATAAAATAGAACTGATTTTTTAGTATCCTTTGCTAATGCATATACTATTGGTACAAGAATTATGAACCCTACATCAAAGAATACTGGAATGGCAACAAAGAAACCAGTTATGACCAAAGCCCAGTTTGCTTTTTCTTTGCCGAATTTTCTAATCATTGTTTGGGCAAGAGCTTCCGCTCCACCAGAAGATTCTAATATCTGTCCAAAAATCGCTCCCAATCCAACAACGGTTGCGACAAATCCTAAAGTACTACCCATACCTTTTTGTATACTTGCTATTACGTCATTCAGAGGCATGCCTGTAGCAATTCCAACAAACATACTTGTAATAAGAAGTGCAATGAAAGCTTGAATCTTAAATTTAAGTACCAAAACCAATAATAACACAATTGCTGCTATAGTAATTAAAATCAACATAGTTGTATTTGACATCGCTTATGTCCTCCTATTGTCCTTAATCTACCTTCTAGATAATCATATACTTATTTACAGTCCATATATCCGCCCTTCATAGGGGATACCGCAAGGGCTGTATATGCTCCTAATGCTCCTTTTGTATATTTAGGTGCTGGCTTCTGCCATTTATCTTTTCTCATTCTTAGAATCTCTGTCATCTCTTCTTTAGATTTTTCTACTCCATTTACTCCTATGATGCTTAAAACTCTGTTTGGAATATCTATCTTAATCAAATCATCTTTTTCGACTAGTGCTATTGGTCCACCTTCTGAAGCTTCTGGTGAAACATGACCTATGGCTGGTCCTCTTGTTGCTCCTGAATATCTACCATCAGTTATTAAAGCTATTGATTCTACTAACTCCTCATCTGATGCAATGGCTTCTGTCGTATAGAACATCTCTGGCATACCTGTACCCTTTGGTCCTTCATATCTGATGAATACAGCATCCCCAGGTTGTACCTCTTTGGTTAGAACCGCTTTTATAGCTTCTTCTTCACTATCAAAAGGTCTGGCTTTTAGTATTACCTGCATTAATTTTTTAGATATTGCAGAATGTTTCACTACTGCTCCTTCTGGCGCTAAGTTGCCTTTTAATATAGCAATGGCACCTTGAGCTTGGATTGGATTATTTTTATTTTTGATAATATCTTCAGGCTTGATATTAAGTTCTTTCAAATATTTGTGGCATTTTTCATAATATCCGTTTTTCTTTAATTCTTCTAAGTTTTCGCCTAGAGTTTTACCTGTCACTGTAAGAACATCTAGATGCAAATATTCTTTAACTTGTTCCATAACTGCTGGCACACCACCTGCATACCAGAAATACTCTCCTGGATAAAATCCACTTGGTCTTATATTTAATATATAAGGTACTTTTCTATGGATTTCATCAAATAATTCTGGTTCAATATCAATTCCAACTTCATGTGCTATAGCAGGAATATGAAGTAATGTATTAGTAGAACCGGCTATTGCAGCATGAATAACAATTGCATTTTCAAATGCTTCTTTAGTTAATATCGTCGATGGTTTCAATCCCAACTCAGCTAATTTTAGAGCATGTTTACCTGCTCTTAGGGATACTTCTTCTATTTCTTCTCCCACTGCTGGGATTAATGATGTCCCTGGTAATGCTAAACCTAATGATTCTGCCATTATCTGCATAGTACATGCTGTCCCCATAAAAGAACATGCACCACAACTTGGACATGCATTATGCTTATAATAAGTATATTTTTCTTCAGTTATTTCATTTCTTTGATACATAGCACTATAAGTACCAATCTGCTCTAATGTAAGTTTATCAGGACCAGCTTTCATGACTCCACCAGGTAATATTACAGATGGTACATCCAATCTAGCAATAGCCATTAAATGTGCTGGTACGGATTTATCACAGCTTGCAATGAATACTCCTGCATCAAATGGTGTAGCTTGATATTGTATCTCAATCATATTGGCTATCATTTCTCTAGATGCTAATGAATAGTTCATTCCATCATGCCCCTGGGCTTCTCCATCACACATGTCAGTTACAAAATATTTTGCTGGACGTCCACCTTCTTCATATACACCTTCACATACGCCTTTTACCAGTTTATCTAAATGCGCACTTCCTGGGTGACTGTGCCCATAACTGCTTTGAACAAAAATCTGTGGTTTATCTAATTCTTCTAATTTCCATCCAGAACCAATTCTAAGAGAATCCAATTCTGGTGCTAATGATCTTAATTCTTGACTTTTTAACATTTCAATTCCTCCAGTTGTATTACAACTTATTTAATCATCATTCATTACATCAAAGTTTAAACTTCAAGAATTGTACACTATGCACAATTTGTATTACAAGTTCATTATAAAACACTAATATTTTTCTGTCAATCCCTATTTTGAATAATTTTAGCACTTATTTGTAATACATTTTGACCAATGCATCCTTTTATATTTGTTATACAACTTACTAATATTGACAATAATTTATTACTATGGAAGGATAAATCAACTACACCTCATCCATTACCGTATCATTATAACCTTGTTTAACGCATAAAAAACAGCATATAATATTATCATCATATGCTGGGGGCTCTTATATTCTATTATAACTTCAAACAACTTAACTAATTAATCAATTCTAGTATTTTTAATATCCTCTATAGTTCTTTCTATATGTCTTCTCATATATATTGTTGCTAATTCTTCATCTCTATCTTTTATGGCTTCAAGCATCATCTTATGCTCTTTTATACCGCCACCTGGTCCTAATTCCTTATACAATCTCCTTTGATGATATCGTAATATCTCTCCCAAAACCTCACTAACCTTTTTTAAGATTGAATTATTAGCACCTTCAACTATAAGCATATGGAACTTAAGGTCTTCATCTGTGAATCTTTCTTCATCATGCTCATATTTAACCATTCTATAGTAGCATTCTTCCAGCTCTTCTATTTTATCATCAGTACATCTTTTAACACATAATCTTATACTTTGTGTTTCAAAGATAAGTCTGAACTCTAATATTTCCATATAGTTATCTCTATCTAGTGTAAGCATTGGTATAAGAGAATTAAAATATATTGATGGCTGCAAATCATTGACATATGTTCCTCCACCCTGCTTTTTACTTAATATATTCAAAGCCGCTAACTTCTCTATAGCTTCTCTTACTGATATTCTACTAACATTCAGTTCACTGGCAAGTTGTGTTTCTGACATAATTTTTGTACCTGAAACCCATTTGCCGCTTATTATATTTTCTTTTATTGTTCTAAAAACAATATCACTAGCTCTTTCTTTCATTACGATTTCCTCTCTTGTGTATTAGGAATACTATAAATATAAAATTTTATTTATATCTTTATAGTATCATCCATCAATAAATAATAATATACATCTCATATTATATCATACAACAATATTTTTCACACAATCCTTTTTTCAATTAACAATAATAAATCATAAAAATGTCCCTTTTTAACATTCTAATCATCCCTTTTGATATTTCAATAAACAAGATAAATTGTTAAAATCATTTCTATAAGGCAATCTACACTAGCCATTTAATAAGAAAATAAGGAGAGGATTATTATGAAACCAAACATATTATTTTTCTTAACTGATGATCAACGATTCGATACTATTTCTGCTTTGGGAAATAAAGAAATACATACACCTAACCTAGATAAATTAGTAAGTAACGGAGTAACTTTCACACAGGCCCATATTCCATGTGGAACCAGTGGAGCTGTTTGCATGCCAAGCAGGGCTATGTTACATACTGGAAGAACTCTTTTTCACATAGAAAAAGAAGGTCAAAATATACCTGATAATCATATTACATTAGGGGAACATCTTAAAAATCAAGGCTATCAAACATTTGGAACAGGAAAATGGCATAATGGAGTTAAGTCATATGCAAGAAGTTTTACCTGCGGAGATAATATTTTCTTTGGCGGAATGGATGATCATTGGAACGTTCCTCTAAATCATTACGATCCAACAGGTAAATATGAAGGTAGATTAAAAAGAACATATAGTTTTATGACTTCTAATGAAACTCGCATATCCATAGGCGATCATGTTGAAGCTGGCAAACATTCCAGTGAAATCTTTTGTGATGCATCAATAGATTTTCTATATAATTATGATAGTGTTGACCCGTTTTTCTTATATATTGCTTTTATGGCACCTCACGACCCACGAACCATGCCAGAAAGATTTATGAATATGTATAATCCTGATGATATATCCCTGCCAGATAATTTTTCACAAGAACATCCTATAGATTATGGTATTAAGGAAATAAGAGATGAAATCTTGACACCTTACCCACGTACTGAAAAAGCCATTAAAAAACATATTGCAGAATACTATGGTATGATAAGTCATCTTGATCATGAATTAGGCAGAGTTATAACCGCTCTTGAAGAAACAGGTCAGTATGATAACACTATAATAGTCTTTACTGGAGATAATGGACTTGCTCTAGGTCAACATGGATTAATGGGTAAACAAAGCTGTTACGAACATAGTATACGAGTCCCATTAATATTTTCTGGTAAAGGAATACCCACCAATGAAAGAAGAGATTCCTACGCTTATCTACTTGATATCTATCCTACCCTATGTGATTTAGCTGATATTGATATCCCTGATTCAGTTGAAGGCAGAAGTTTATTAAACTCAATTCAAGATAATAAACATATAACAAGAGAAAATCTATATTTTGCATATACAGATACAATAAGAAGCGTAAAAGACGAAAGATACAAGCTTATAGAATACGTCAGTGGAAACTCTAATGAAACTCAACTTTTTGATTTAATAGATGACCCATTAGAAATGAATAATTTGTATTCTAACAAAAACTATGAAGACATAGTAATCAAACTTCGTAATGAAATGTTTAAGTATAGAGATAATTGGAATGATGATTCAAGTCATGAATCTGGCGAATCATATTGGGAAAAATATGAAAAGTTAAACCAATAAAGTGGCAATTCTATTAATATTATCGTCAATTATAAATTGATATGCCAAATTCAAAAGCAAATATGAAATTTAACAAAAAAAATAAGCACTCTATAGTACTAAATTTTACATGTACTATGGAAGTGCTTTATATTCTTAACACAATTTTATATTTAAAGTTATCTAACCTTATAAGCAACCATAACGAATAGTTAATTTTATCTCTTAGGTCTGCTACGATTTCCGTCATGCAGATAGCCACTTAGAAGACACCATATTCCTATTCGCTTGACCCACTAGAAAATTTCTTTGGGAGCGACCCCTTATCTTTTAGAATAAGACTAGTATAAGGCTGGTTTGTGTTGAAAATTGTAAGAAATATTATATTATATCTTCAAACAAAAATCAAGTGTAAATATTGACAAAAAAGAAATAATTTTCCATTTTATTTTATGTGTTCTAACAATGCTGTATACTTCTTCTTGCCATCCTCATAACCATGATTATAGAACTCATTAAGCTTTTCCACACTTTTTTCAAATCTAGAAACAGGCGAAAGCGTTGGACGCATAACAAAAATATCTCCCTTTTTCTCAAGTTCATCTATATAATCCATTGTTTTGTTATATACTTTATACCTATTTTCCAAAGCAAATATTAATCCTGGATAAGCTGCATATTTTCGTTTGCACAACCTTATCATAGTTTTTGAGGGTACTTTTTTACGATAACCCTTGTTTCTTGTTAAAATAACTACAATCTTTTTATTTCCCAGCTCCATTGCTCTATCTATAGGTACAGAATCAGCAATACCCCCATCAAGATATGGAATATCATTAATCCATACCATAGGTGCAATCAAAGGCACACTGCTGGAAGCCCTGCATATGGACATAAGTTCCTCTTTTTTCTCAGGTTTCATGTACTCAGCTTTTCCGCTTAAACAATTAGTAGCAACTATTTCACATTCAGTATCAGAATCAAAAAAAGCATCATAATCAAATGGAAAAACTATATTAGCAAAGTCATCAAATAATAAATCCATATCTATTAATTTGCCTTTCTCAACAAGCTTCCTAATACCATAATACACATTTTCTTTCTTAGTAATTATCATACAATCCTTAGATCTTCCAATTTGTCCAGAAATATAATCTACACAATTACAGGAACCTGCTGAAACCCCTAATATATTGGACACTTCTAATTCCTGCTCCATAAAGTAATCCAAAATACCTGCTGTATATACGCCTCTAGTAGCGCCACCCTCTAACACTAATGTTGCTTGATACATTACATAATACACCACCTTATAATTACATGCGAATGATTTTGATTCATAAACATTGTTATAATTATAATACAAAATATTTATTTTTTCAATTATCTTGTAATTTAACAAATCCTAGGCAGCATGCTATTGCTTAAAGCATACAACCTTCTTTTACCTCCTATCGTAGTTCTTACACAAACTATCCCTTTTGATTTATCCACTACTCTTCCAATTAATCCAGCATCTTTTCCATTTTCCAGCTCATTTATTGTCTTAACAATCTTCTCCCCATAACCTTTTTCTGCAATCAATATCATCCTGCCTTCACAAGCTAAATAATAAGGGTCTAATCCTAATACCTCCGTCACACCTTTTACTTCATCAGCTATAGGAATACTATCCTCCTCTAATAAAATTTCTATTCCCTGTTCTTCTACTATCTCATTAAGACTAGTAGCAATACCTCCTCTTGTTGGGTCTTTCATCACTTTCACATGTGGCAAAAACTTCTTAATCCCTATCAAAATATTAGTAAGCGAATCACAATCACTCTTGATATTACCTTGTATATTAAGGTCATATCTTCTAATTGCTATAGCCGTACCATGCTCCCCAATGCCACCTGTAATTATTATCTCATCACCTATACCAATAGGATTAGGATTATAATTATCATATATACTTCCTATACCCGATGTATTAATGAAAATGCCATCTACACTACCTCTATCAACAACTTTTGTATCACCGGTCACAACTAACGTATTTGTCTTACTACAAACTTGCTGCATTGAACTAACAATCCGTTCCAGTTGTTCTATATCAAATCCTTCCTCAATTATAAAACCTGCACTAAGATATAAGGGCTTAGCTCCAGCAACTGTCAAATCATTAATAGTCCCGCAAGCTGCTAATTTCCCAATATTTCCGCCCTCGAAAAAAATAGGCTTAACTACAAAACTGTCTGTTGAATATGCCAATCTTCCCTTACTCATTTCAAAAACTGCTGAATCTCTCCCTTTCAGCAATATAGGGTTACGAAAATATCTATAAAAAATTTCATTAATCAGCTTACTAGTATGAATTCCTCCATCCCCATGACGAAGTTGAATAGTTTTACACAAGTTATCACTCTTTTCTATATCTATAATAAATACCGCAGGTACCTTCTGACGAAACCATACAAGGTCCTACAGGATGCTGTGGTGTACATTTGTTACCAAAAAATCTGCATGAAGTAGGTATCTCCTTCCCCAATAGAATATCTTTGCATATACAATTATCCTCTATAACTTTTGGTAAATTGTCAAAACTGAAAACTTTCTTTGCATCAAGGGTTTCATATTTCTTATTTATTACCATTGCAGAATCAGGAATAATTCCAATACCTCTCCAATTGCCGTCTTCATGTACAAAGACTTCCTCTAATATTTTACAAGCTGTTTCATTACCTTTTTCTTTTACACATCTTTTGTATAAGTTTTTATCATGATTATGTATCTTACCTTTACACTGTTGTACTATGAAATAAATACCGCTGATTATATCCAAAGGTTCAAAACCGCTAACTACCGTTTTAATATTATTATCATTACTAATGAATGAAAAATAATCCGCACCTTTTATTACTGCAACATGACCTGGACATATGATACCATCTATACAATGAGTCTTATCCTTAAGAATTTCTTTTAATATTGGTTTCATTAATTTTAAACTAGTTAAAAAGAAAAGGTTGTTAATATTTTCTTCTTTTGCCTTCATGACTATTTTCCCAATCAAAGGAGCTGTTGTTTCAAATCCTACAGCTAGAAAAACCACTTTTTTACTAGGATATTCCTTTGCCAGCTCGATACTCTGGATAGGAGAATAAACAATCCTTATATCCTTCCCTTTTGATTTTTCCTCTGACAAACAAGATTCTGTTCCTGTTACCTTCATCAAATCCCCAAAAGTAGCAATTATTATATCTTCTCTTTGAGATAAGGATACAGCCATATCTATATATCTCTTATCAGTAACACATACAGGACAGCCTGGACCTGAGACCAATTTGATGCGAGGGGAAAGCATATCCCATATCCCATATTTAGCTATACTCCCAGTATGTGTACCGCAGATCTCCATAATTACAATATCACTCCCTACACCTTCATTTATTTCTTGAACCATTCTGGCTATTAGTTGTTTTTCATTCATACCCTTCACATTCCTCTATTAGATATCTCATTATTCTCTGCAATTCAACATACCCATCTTTATCAATCTTTTCAATAGCAAAACCAGCATGTACCAAAATATAATCACCGATTCTAGGAGATTCAATAAGTTCTATGTTCACCCTTTGAACTACTCCTAGATATAATACATCTCCATAAGCTCCATTTATTGATTTAATCTTTGCAGGAACTGCTAAACACATTTTACTTCACTCCTCCATACTCATCATCTTCTATTGCTATTTGTCCTAAAGACAATCCCCCATCATTAATAGGAATTATTTCATTAAAATAGGTATTAAACCCTAATCCCTTCAACCTTCTATATATTCCACTCAATAAATATGAATTTTGGAAAACTCCTCCACTCAAAACAACATCAACAATTCCTGATTTTTTAGATAATCTATCTACCATATTAACTGTAAAATCAATCACCGTATTATGAAATTTGCTGCTAATACTTGATATATTAATTCCTTGTTTCACATCACCAATGATCCCTTTTATTATTTTTTTATAATCTATAAGCAATTCATTGTTAGTATCATCTATATCATAACTATATAATTGGGTAACACCAGATTCTGTATTGTTTTCTAATATTATTGCGGCTTCTCCATCATAGGTATTATAATTACATAATCCAATAAGTGCAGAGACTCCATCAAAAAAACGTCCTATACTAGATGATTGGAAGCAGTTAAAATCTGAGCTTAGAGCTTCCTTTAGTAATTTTATTGTATCTCTATTAACTCCTTTAATGTATTTCTCAGGTTCAATTTCCGAACTACATAGAAAACTGACTCCACTCCGCCAAGGTTCTTTAACAGTAATATCCCCGCCTTGTAATGTCACATATTTGAGATGAGCTACTCTTTTATAACTTTTCCTGTCACCTATAAAAAATTCCCCTCCCCATATAGCTCCATCATCACCAAGTCCTGTCCCATCATAGATCACACCAATGACCTTTTTATCCATGTTATGTTCTACCATACAACTTAACATATGTGCATAATGATGCTGTACCCCTATATGTCTAATGGACTGTTCATGGGCATATTTTGTTGAATCATATAATGGATGTAAATCATGAATTAATCTGTCGGGTGTTGTTTTATATATGTTCAGGATATTATCTATAGTTTTCTGATACCTTTCAAATGTATCATAATCACCTAAGTCACCAATATAATTACTCATCACAGCGTATTTGCTTTTCAATACACAGACAGTACTCTTCTGCTGACCTCCTAATGCCAATATTTCCTTATTACTATCCATCTTTACATGATATGGAGCGTATCCTCTTGCAAGTCTTATTACCATTACTTTGTCTTCTATGACTTTCACAACAGAATCATCTATAGGCATATGTATTTCTCTATTATGAGTTAGGAAATAATCACATATATTTCCCAATGATTCTATTGCTTCTTTATTTTTATAAGCTAAAGGCTGTCCATTAAGATTACCACTAGTCATAACTAGATATTCTAGAGATTCGTCAAATAAAAGATAGTGTAATGGTGTATATGGCAGCATAATTCCTATGTATCTCTGGTTAGGTGCAATATTCGATGGAAGTATATTAGACAATCTTTTTTTCAATAAGACTATAGGTCTCTGCTTACCTGTTACAATTTGTTCCTCTTTTGTACTAATATAAGCTATCTTTTTAGCTGACTCAAGATTCTTAGCCATTATGGCAAGAGGTTTATTAGGTCTTTTTTTCCTAATCCTAAGAATATTGACAGTATTGTTATTAACTGCATCACAGCATAAGTGAAATCCCCCTAATCCTTTTATACCAACTATTTTACCTTGTTTTATCATGGAGACTGCTGATTTAATTGGATTACCATATTTCTTCATATTATCTGAGTCAATAAATTCAACCTGTGGTCCACACTTTTTACAACAATTGGGCTGAGTATGGAACCTGCTGTCACTAGGATCATTATATTCTTTTTCACAATCTGTGCACATTGGAAACATTGACATAGTCGTATTTTTTCTATCATAGGGTAACTCTTTAATAATAGAAAAGCGAGGACCACATTGCGTACAATTCGTAAAAGGATATCTATATCTCCGAGACTTAGGATTTAACACTTCATTCATACATTTGTCACAAGTAGCTATATCTGGAGATAGGAAACATATGGTTGGAGTCGTACTAGTACTAGGAAGTATGTGAAAATCTTTATATCCTTTAACTTCACATGGTATAATCTTTATTTTTTCAATATTAGCGATTGAAGGTGGATTATAGATCATATCTTTGATAAAGCATTTTATATCATTTTTTTCTCCTTCTATCATAATTACCACTGTAGAGTCACAATTATTGACCCACCCTTTCAGGTTGTTTGCAAGTGCTTTGCTATATACAAAAGGGCGAAATCCTACGCCTTGAACTATGCCCATAATCTGTATTTTATACCCTAACAACTAATTTTCACCTTCTACTTTATATATGATTGCTGTCAAAGCTTCTATTTGTTTATGCTCAACATATATTTTGATTTTATCAGAAAGATATTCACCTATATTCATTCTCAGTTCTTCCAACAATGTATCTTCAGTAACATGGCTATCATGATTTACAATTACATTGACGCTAGTTAATTTGTTGATGTTTTGTTCTTCACATAAATTCTTTAGATAGTCTGATATTTTCTTAAATAAAAATGTATCATGCATTGATACTCCCCCTTAATATTTTTTCAATTTCTTCTTTCACATTCTCACATATACATATAAATCCTCTTTGTAATATATCACTTAACTCACAACCATATTCAATTCTATTAATTTCTATTCCAATAAAATATCCTTCAATTTTCTTACGGTAAAGTGTCAAACCTTTTAATATACTCATCTCATGTTGTGAGTAACCACTTCTATAATTATCATCCAATTCTCTAATAGGACATGTTGTAACATGACAAGGCTCATAGCCTAGATTGGTAGCATCGATAATTATAATGAAATCCCCGTCACCTATATAATCCATACAATAGTCCATATCTGTTTCACCAATAATAATTTCTATCTCCTTTTTGTTTAACCATTCTTTCAGCTCTTTTACTACTGAAATACCTATTCCATCATCCATCATAATGGGATTACCGATAGCTATTATTTTCATATTCATTAGACTATCCTCATTTCTACTGCATTATATTGACCTCGTACATGTGTTGCACATGATACACATGGGTCAAAGGACCTTACGATTCTTCCAATCTCTACAGGATAATCTATATCTTCAATCTCAGTTCCTATAAGTGCATCTTCAACAGTACCTCTTATTCCTTTTTCATCTCTTGGTGACAGATTCCAGCCAGATGGCGTTATGATTGTATATCTTCTAGTTTTCTTATCTTCTATTAGAATCCAATGACCTAACGCACCTCTTGTTGTATCAATCAATCCTTTGCCAGCAGCTTTTTCAGGAATATCATATATTTTCTGTTTACTTTCTTTCAACCTAATTCCTTCTAATAGTGATTCCATTATCTCTATAATCTTCTTAGCTTCCAAGGCCCTTGCTATGGTTCTGTCCATCAGAGATATACCTCTTCTGTAATATCCACCTAACCACATCCTCGCCAGAGGACCTACTTCCATAGGAACACCTTTATATCTTGGTGCTTTTATAAAAGAATAAGCATTTTGTTTCATACGATTTGGTCTGTCATCTTCATACCATGCATAGTAAACATTTTCCGTGATATTTTCTGATCTGAATGCTTCTTCTCTGCCATTAATCCATACTTTTGGATATACATAGGTTCTATCTTTTTCTTTGTATGTATCGAAACATCCGTAGGTCATTAGATTTTTATATCCTGCTCCTTGATGAAAACATTCTGGATAATAGTAACCAACAGTTTCTACATCTTCTATCATCACATTTACAACAAAATCCTTTATTTCTTCTAATATAGATTTTACTTTTATGTATTTTGAGATATCCATATTTCCTGTAGTTCCACCAACAAAAATACCATGATTGTGAGGTGCTTTCCCTCCTAGTTCAGCAAGCATTTGATGAGCTAATCTGCTGTACCTCATAGATGTAAGATAATGTTCAGCTATTTCATTATTTACTTTGTCAGGTAACTTAAAATTATTATGTGATACAACGTACACAGGATTGATATTTGGTCCTTTCACAAAATCTGGAAATGTATATTGATATATGTGTCTTATATGATTCTGTAAAAATTCACATCCATGCATAAAATCTCGAATCATCTTATCATTATCATCAACTTTAATATTAAGCGCGTCTTCTAGAGCAAGACTTGAAGCCATACTATGAGCAGTAGAACATATACCACATATCCTTTCCGTAAAATAAACTGCATCTAATGGTGACCTTCCTTGAAGCATTTTTTCAAATCCTCTGAATAACATGCCGCTGCTCTTAGAATCAGAGATTCGATTATTAGTTATCTCAACTTGAATTTCTAAAAAACCGCTGATTCTTGTAACTGGATTAATTGTTATTTTCTTCTTCATTATTATTCTCACCTACTCCCCTTATCTAACTATATATATTCAATACATGTACAAGTTATTATACTTAACACAAAATGTTGTAAATATTTTATTAAAAGTCAAATATAAGAGTAAATCACTATTAAAACTTAATCAAATAAATATCCGGCTTATTCTTATATTTTTTGACTTGCATTGACATTTTCATCCATATGTTATATAATATATTGTTATATTTATCTACTGATTAAAACAGATTATAGGAGATCTTATAGTCATTACGCACTATATAGTTAGAAATAGGAGTTTTACAAATGAAAAGATTATTGGCAGTAATTCTAGTTCTATCATTATTAAGTTTTGGTTCATATTCATTAGGAGCAAATAATAATATAAATAATGTAACTGTATTGATGTATCATCACATCTTACCGAAAAAGGATATTGTTGGTTGTTGGGAGAATAATAGCGCAGTTCTATCTTTAGAGGATTTCCATGAACAAATGAATTATTTATATGAAAATGGAAATACTATCTTGACGCTAAAAGATTTTAAAGATTATATTTATGAGGATAAACCTATTCCCAGTGACAGTGTATTAATTACTTTTGATGATGGATATAAGAGTAATGTTGAATATGCTTATCCTATTTTAAAGGAGTATAATTTTAATGCTACAATATTTCTAATATCATCCCAAATTCAAGACTGTTACGAGAAATTCAATCCTAAGAAGTTACAATATTGTTGTGTTTCAGAATTAAAAGCTTGTAGTGATGTATTTACATATGGAGACCACACATATAATTTACATAGAATAGATAATGAAACTAATTTACCATATATGAAATTCAAGTCATATGAGGATATTAAAAATGATATTACCATAAGTGAAGCTATATTATCTAAATATATTGATATAGATACCAAAGCTCTAGCTTATCCATATGGAGCATATACGAATACTTCACAGCAATTATTAAAAGAAAAAGATTACAAACTTGCATTCCTTACTGCTAAAGGTAAGGTGACCAAAGTTACTGATCGATATTATATTAGAAGATATAGTATTTCAAATAATGAAAATTTCTATTCATTATTTTAGATAATAATGAAAAACCAAAAGTGCTAAAATCAAGTTTAAATATATTTATAAAACTTAATTTTAGCACTTTTTCTCATTTACAATAGGTTATATTAAAATTAATACCTAATGAATGGCTCCATTTTATTTGGAAATCCCTCTTGGGCACAACCTATACAAGGTGTATTAGCACCTATTGGCCAATTATCAGTATTGTTCCATCGTCTTATAGGACAATCTGTCTTTGTGACTGGTCCTCTACAACCTAGACGAAACATACACTCTTCATCCCCTAATTTCTTAGCAAATATTTTATTATCAAAGTAAGAACGTCTTGGGCACCTATCATGAATAGTAACACCATAGAATATAATAGGTCTTCCTTGTTCATCTAGTTCAGGTTTCCCAAACAACATTAAATGTGCTATAGTACCAGTAATCCAATCTGGATTCCCTGGACAGCCAGGGAGGTGAATAACTTCTTTATCAACAAAATCTTTTACAGATTTACATAATGCCAGATTAGGACTGGCAGCTGATATCCCACCGTATGAAGCACAGGTTCCTACAGCTAGTATGTATTTTGCTTTTTCACCAGCTTTTTTTACTGCATCCATTCCAGTTATATACTGTCCCTTATATCTTGCAATCACATTATACAGACCATTATCTTTTGTTGAAATTGCTCCTTCTACCACCAAAACAAATTCTGTATCTATGGTTTTCAGAAATTGTTCATATGCAGCTTCTCCTTCAGCAGCCATTAAACTATTACTGTACATCAAATTAACCATTTCTTTCAAAAAATATACGGCATCGGGATTATACGCATCAAGTAAGGAGATGATATTACCTGAACATCCTGTAGTTTCCAACCATATCAGATTAATTTTATTCAACTGTGATTTTTGTTCTGACACCATATCCATCATAGTTCTTGCCATTCTGTTTTTAGTATCTATTATTGGACAATTGTTTATCCTTCTATTATTTTCCCCACGACTTCTAATTGAGTTAATACATTCTCACCACCATGACATTTATTAAACTCATCTGTTATATCTTCTCCTGCTACTACACCAAAATGAGTTCCACCACCCCACCTTGGATTATAAGTTACATCATAGACTACACCATCTACTGCAATATAAGCAGGTCTATCTTTTTCTCCATTATATTTTTTTAATTCTTCTATGGTAAATGTTCTATTAAGTCTTTTTTCACTTGTCTCATTAATTGCCATATTTTCTAGAAATATATAGCATTGTTCAAGTAACTTATCTAATACAAACAGCTCTTCTTCAATCTTGCTTACGTAATACATTTTATTTTCTATAAATGGAGTCCTAAAAAATGAAATCCTGTTATCATTTATTTTTATACTCAGTTTATAGATTTCATCATGCAACACTTTAATATTAATAACGAACTACCTCTTATATATTTAAGTTTATATATATATATTCAATAGAATAATAAGTTAGTATTTTTACTTTAATTATGTTAAGGATATATATAAAAGACTTGATATTCTCTTAATAAACATCATATTTTAAAGCTATTAAATTCCTCATCACTAAATCCATAATAATCTTTTCTAACTTTATCCAAATATGCTTCAAATTCTTCTCTTTGATCCTCATTAAGTTTTTTAGAATATAGATTAACCATTAGGTCATGAGCTATATAATCTTCACTCATATCAACAAATCCAGTATCTTTTGTCCAAGTGACTTGGCTATCTTCTCCTCTTGATATTATTCCAGATACAACTTGAATTCTATCAATGATAACTATCATATATCTTTCACTTTTCTCAGAAAGATATCTTTCAATCCTTCTATGTGAAACGATGTCTTTATAAGAATTGTTTTTACCAAAGTATATTCCTTTTACATTAACGCCTCTTTTGATAGCAGCATCTAACATAGCTCTCATATCATTTATTTCTTCTTCCCATATGGAAACAGCTATTCGCTTATTGGCTTGTGAAATTAAAGTACTGACAAAATCAATAATCTTGTCCCTTCCTTTGATAACTAACAATTTATTATCCTTTTGCTGTTCATAGTATACTTTTTTTGTGTATTTGTCTACGTTATTCAATATATCATCAAAGTTGTTTTTCAATTTACCTATTAATAACTTAGGCTCTAGTGGATAATATTGTGTAGTGTTATCCTCTACTTGTTCAAATACAATCTGCTTATTTTTCAAGCTGTCCAATACTTCATATATTCTTGACCTTGGAATACCAGAATTCTTACTAAGAACATATCCATTTACTGGGTATTCCTCTAACAAATTGAGATAAGCTTTCACCTCATATTCGCTTAATCCCAACTTCTTCATATCCTCTATAATTGATATTTTTTTATCCATGTAATCCACCTCTATTTATCTTAAATATGTATATTTTACATCTAATATAAAAATGTATGTACATTATCTCATATTTCATCAGAAAAACAAAGCTGTTAACTAAGTAAAAACGTTATGAATGTTACTAGAATGGAGCCTATAACAGGTATTATTATACCGCCTTTATACCAAGCATAGATAAAACAGAAACCTATACCCACCAATGAAGCCTGTGGTAATTCTGGAGTAGCTGAAAATACTCCTGGAATTATTAATGCCCCAAGTGCTGTATACGGTATATACTCTAAAAATTTCTTTAGTTTAGGTTGCATTTCATTATCTGACATTATTATAAAAGGTAATAATCTAGGTATGTACGTTACTATCATCATTCCTAAAATTAAAATCATTATATTATTCATATTCTTTCACTTCCTGTTCTCTGAATAAATATACACCTAGTAGTGACACAAGGGTAATGGATATAATAATGCTCCATCCTTGAGGAATTATAAGGATATATTTACAAACTGTATTTGTTACACCTGATAAACATGCGAGAATTAATGCTTTGTTGGATTTCTTAATCTCAGGAATTAATATCGCTGCAAACATAGCATATAATGCGACACCCATACTTGCCTTGACTATATCAGGCAAAATACCTCCTACTATATATCCTAAAGCAGTCCCTCCTACCCATGAAAGATATGCTATAAATTCTAATGATAGCATATACTCTTTAGTTAATGTTTCATGTTTAAAAGAACTTACTGAGAATGTTTCATCTGTTATACCAAATGCAATTAGTGGACTCCATTTCTTCATATCTTTTGTCAATCTTGAAGCTAGAGAAGCACTCATAAGCATATGTCTCATATTTACTAACAAAGTAGTTACTATGATTTCTCCTATTCCAGCACCCACCATTAATAGGTTAAGGGCGATGAACTGACTTGCTCCTGCAAATACTAGTACAGAAAATAATATTCCCTCTAATAATGAAATATTGCTGGTTTTTGCTAATATACCAAATGTCATAGCTATAGGAACAAAGCCTATTACTATGGGTAAACCATCAATAAATCCATCACTATAACTATATCTTATTCTATTTTCTTTTTTCATCTATATCACCTACTCTTATAATATTAGTAACTACCAAAATAACCACTACATAATTAATTAGTAATTATTATAGTAGCTACCAAAAATTTTGTCAAGAATAATTACTATTCACATAAAAAATTAAGATTTAATGACTCTATAGTTATGGAAAATAATATTTCTTGATATTTTATAGTAATTAAGATACTATATTATTAAATAATCAATAACCAAATTTCATTTGTAAGTGAATCTATATCTTGAATTTAAGATAAAGGAGTGATGGTCAATGGATGTTCCTTTCTATTTAGGCATAATCTTTATCATAGTTATATATACGATATTCTTAATCATGGTTTACCGAGAAATAAAATTAATGCGCAATCTAGGAAAAGTAATAATAAATTTCAAGTGGAGTTTTAATTCTAATATAATATATTTATTATTAATTATCGCTTACATCATTATTAATACAGTTTTACGATTGAGTTTTTATGCAATACTATTTATCATACCGTTTATTTTCTATCTTGGAAAATTCGCTAGGAATCAAAAATTTTATGAGTCAGGCATAGAATCATACCACAAGATTTGCAGATGGGATAGAATTCTTTCCTATGAATTGATACATTCCTTAGATAATGAGATCGTTGAAGGTATTATCTTATATATAAAACCCTATAATCCTAATAAAAATGAAGAAATAGCAACATTCTACTTTACTGAAGATGAAACAGAAAAAGTAGTTGCTATTATGAAAGAAAATAATATTTCTGAATGTATATCAGATATTGATGATTAAATTTATAGGGGCTTTTAGAATAGCCCCTGATGGAATGGCAATAGTTGCTTGTCTCTTTCTCCTTGTGTGATTGATTTATTTGTTTAAAAAGAATAACTTTCTCCTGCCTTTAGCACATAGGTTTCAGTTTTTAAACCTTCTTTAAATACCTCTAATGCATAATCACAAGTATCATGTGGTGATAAAAAGACTTTCTTGGCTCCACATTCATTAATTGTTTTTATAGTTCTTTGGATATCTTTTTTATTAATATTTTCCCATGGTTTTTTACCTGTTCCAATTATCCTTTGAGCCTGAACTCCAATATAATTTCCTCTTCCCTTCTTGACGGGAAAGTGCAACCCACCCCCTATTGCATATATAGGAATATCTGATATTTTTCTTACCATGTCTATAATTATTTCTATCGTCGGGTGTCCACATCCTGTAAAAACAACTAATCCCTTTTCTTTTATATTAATGATTAAGGCTTGCTCTTGTGTTAAACCAAAGAAAAATAAACTCCTTGCTAAAGGTCCTGTAGATACAATTCCTCCACTTAATTCTTGAGGTTTTTCAACATAACTAGATTTCATTGACATTACATTTCCTTTCTCAGGAACATAGCAAGTTTTTTCTTTCATCTTATTTCTCATTGTGTCTGGTAATTTAATGTCACGCCCTTTTGATGCTTTCATTCCTCCACAATGGTCTGGATGAAAATGAGAAATTGCTAATGCATCAATATTATTAGGATATATATCGAAAGCTTTTAGATTATTTTCAAAAACATCCGTACTTGCCCCAAATCCAATATCATATAGTAAATTCCCATTATTGGTAGTAAAAAGATAAGAAACACCTGGTTCACTTTTATATCCTTGTTTTGCATAATATTCAACGATTACCTTAAGTTCTGCGTACTCTACTTCTTGTAGCTGTATTCTGGACGCTTCTTTAATTCGTTTTTCATTATACTTAGCAGCTAATTCTTGGTTTTGTATAAACTTTTTGTTCTTCATAAGTAATATAGGAATCATAACAGGTGTACTTAAAATAAGTGCAGGCCATAACAATGGATTTATTTTATAGTTCATGTTTATACCTCCATTTCAATTTTCTTTCCTTCATATTTACCAGATGTTACATGATAGATCTCTTTGATATGATAATTGATGAAGGTAATTTCTTTGCAATTTACACCTTTATTCTTTAAATGGTTTTTATAACTATTTAATGCATCTTCATAGTATACCTAGTATATTATTGTTTGTTTTTTTGCCGGCTTACTCGCCGGCACATAATATTTCGTTCAATTTAGTTAAGAAATCCTCTAATACTTGAAGTTCTTTTTCTTCCATATCATACATTACATCATAGATTTTCCCAAAACGCCTTTGTTCAAAGTCTTCATGCATTTTAAATGCTATATTTCCTTTCTTAGTTAAACCAAAGATGACTTCTTTCTTATTATTAGGTAAATGTGTCTTGTATATCAAATCTTTTGCTAGAAGCTTCTTTGTAAATTTCTGCACTCCTCCTTTTGTTATATCCATAATCTTTGCAATCTCGGTCATATTAGACCCAGGATTTTCACCTATTGCTACAATAGTATGGATTTCTGAACCATATAATAAATCACCAGTTCCAAAATCTTTAGGCGTTTTTTCAATTTTATCAAAAGATTTCATGGATGAAAAATATAGTTTAATAATATTCTTATAGTTTTTCATGTAATCACCTATTCATATAGTATACCAAGTATATAATATTATCAAGAACTTTTTATTATATCTCAATAACTATATTTAAGTTCATAGTTGTATAAAGGCAATATACGGTGAATCTCATCTTCTAACAATCTTATATTATCAAAATAATAAAAACAGATGTATCTCAACAATAAGCTATCTTTGAGATACATCTGTTTTTTGTACTTTTAGAAAATCTAGAGTGATAATGATTCTTTGATAATGTCTTGTACGTAAGCATATTATTTAAATACATTAGGAAAAAGTGCCAATATCATTAAAACAACTCCTGTTATAGGCATTACGTACCATGATATCTTTTGCATAAAGATATAAAAATCAGATGGTTCTGGATCTCTTACTGATAATATATGCTTCAAGTTAAAAAAGAATAATGGATATTTATAGTCAAATATAGTAATACCAAATAGGAAAAATGCTAGAAATACTAAATGACCTGCACCACGTTTTTGTTCATTGTCACGTAACGAAAACTCTACTACATTGATTAACGGTACTTTATAATCAGCATTAAATGGTGATTCATTATTATACGTTACTCTAATCAAACTATTATCAATTATAATCTCACCATTATTATCTCGTAAAAAAGAACTATCTTTGTTATATTCTCCGTTAAAGATAATTTTACTATTTTCTTCTATTTCTATGTCTGATTTGTAGTTAGTTGTTTTATTAAATGTAACTGTGAATTCTTTATAGATATTATTAGGTAAATTAAAAGTCACATTAACATCGTTACCTTCTTCAGCTTCTCCTTTTACAGTTACAAGCATATCACCATATCCATTATTTCCTTTATAATGATATTCAGAACCTACAACTTCTTTTTTCAAAAAAGCCTCTTCAAAATATACTCCACGAGTAAAGAAAATCTTGAAATAAAATATTAGAATAATACTTATTAGTACTAAGATAATTATTTTCTTTTTATTAGTCCACTTATTAGTTCCTTCTGAAGCCATAATTTCTCCCCCTATTATACAAAGACTATTTGTTCTTAGAATTATCACTTACAATACTGTTTATCTCCCCTGCAATATCACATGTATTTGTAAGCATCTTTATCAAGAAATTTCTTGTCTGAGTGTTTAATTGCCTATTATTATATTTTAAATCTTTACTATTAGATATTTCTTCTATTATGTCATTTAACTTTTCATCTACCTGCTTATCTTGTAAAAATGTTTCAATTGGTAATGGAATATCTGTTCTACCTAACATGTAATCTGTTGATACATTGTAATAATCTGATAATGTTTTAAGTGTATTCATATCTAAATTACGTTTACCCTGCTCATAATATCCATATGCACTAGTAGTTATATTTAATAACTTAGCTATGTCTTTTTGTTTTAATCCTCTATCTTCCCTCAACTGTCTAAGCCTTTTAACAAACAAACTAATCACACCTTTCATATGAATTTTACAACTTAAAGTTGGAAGTGTAAATAAATCAAGTCATAATGTTGTTTATATTATTGACAAACATCATATTGTTGTATAAAATATATATAGAATTATTAATATTATTTTATTTCATCATATTATTAGGTTAGATTTAATAACGAGGTGTAATCATGATACGAATTAATTTAATAAAAAAAAGAGGCGACAAATCACAAAAAAGTGTTGCCGATTCCATAGGGATAACCACCAGCTATTATGGAATGATTGAACTTGGTGTTCGAAATCCCAGCTTAGATGTAGCTATGGATATTGCTAACTATTATAATACTTCCATTGAAGATTTATTCTTTGATAACATTTCTTCAATAAAAACGGGACATGTACATAAATAAAACTTTTCATTTACATAATCATCATGCTTGAAGTACATTATATTTATATAAATATCAGGGGGCTTTAGATGTTATTTTTAGATTTCGTGATTGGTTTCTTAGTAGGTTCTATGGGTAAATACTTAATACTGGAATGTATTTCGTACCATACTAAAAAAAAGATATGGAGAAAGCTAAAGAAAAGTATGGAAATGGAAGATTTTTTTGAAGTAAATCATAAACAATAATTATGCCACTCCAATTATACTTACATATATACTAAAACACACCTCAATACAAATAAACGAGGTGTGTTTTAATAATTAGCTTCATGCTATGATTTAATTATTCTCAAATATTGAATATAAATCTTTAAAATTTATGTCTTCTGATTTTATGTATGTATTATCATCTAACTCTATAATACCATTTTCATCAATATTCAATTTAGTCTTTCCATTCTTATTATAGAAAATTATGTTTAGATATGGTAATTGTATAGCTGTATCAGATTCAGTAAATTCTGCTGTATTGAACAACTCTTCTAATTCTGAGATATCTTCTTTATTATCAATCTCAGCCATATGACTACTATAACCATATCCTATACAAACGCTAGTAGAATTATGAATTTTTTCTAGTGGTGAATTCTGTAATTTGAATAAGTATAATACTAAAATTACTAATATCAAACATGCAAAAAAGTACGGTACATTCTTCTTTTTCATCTTATCACCATTTACATAATATTTTTATCTATTGCATATACCATTATAACACATCTGATTCTTTAGTTTAATAATATTATACTACAATTAATTAATTTAACTTAAAGATAAATATATCACTACCACCACTAGGAGCTATCTTACCTCCAAGAACATATCCTGAATCGCTTGTTTGATATACATAGGATGGATAATCAACATCAGATATATTATATGTTTGAATCCATTCAGTATTTCCAGAGGAATTTACTTTAATTAATGCTATATCATAAAAAGATTTACTTGCAGCAGAATCATAATAACTAGCTGTTCCAGTTATAGCATAACCGCCATCATTAGTCTGGCTAACATAACTAGCGTCTTGATAACTGTCATATCCATTGACATAAATATTTTTCTTCCAACTAGAATTGAAAGAAGAATCTAGTTTAGCTATTGACATCTTGCAAACATATTCACCATTTTCATATTCGGAATCTCTACCACACATTATGAAACCTCCATCATTAGTAAGTTCCATATGTTCTACGATACCTTCCATAATATCATTATGGATTTTGCTCTGAATCAAATTACCAGTATTACTTATCTTCAATAATTTGGTTTGGTCATTACTTAATTCTGTACTATGTGTCCTAACGATTATATTGCCAGTTGATGGTTCTAGCATAGTTTGTTGACCAAACTCATCTCTAGTAGTTGTTGTTAAAGTAGTACCCCATTGTAAATTTCCAGTTGAATCTGTTTTAATCAATAATGGTTCATAATGTCCGTCACCATATGATTTGGATGTTCCAATTATAAAATATCCACCACCGGTTGTTTGGATAACGTCATTACCATTATCAGATTTATCCCCACCAAAAAGTTTAATCCATTCAAAATTTCCAATAGAACTAAATTTTGCAAGGAAAACATCCTCATTTATTTCTCCAGTTACAATATATCCATTATCAGCAGTTTGGCTTAAACCTTTTACAGCCCAGCTATTGCCTTCACCATAGACATATGACCATTCAATATTACCTGTTGAATCAATTTTAGTCAGCCATATAAGGCTATTTCCAGTAGTTGCCCCCATTATGAATCCACCATCTGAAGTATTTTCGTAAAGTTTACTATTATTGTAGTCATATCCTTGATAGTTTATTAGATGCTGCCATTGTATAGATGAAGGTTGTACTGAAGCAGGTTCATTAACTGCTTTATTATTTATTAGATTATTGATTCCATCTTTTACATCTAATTTTACATCTGTCTTTGATAATTCCATAACAGTAGATTTATTAGTTATATTGTCATTCATAACTAGTTTATTTTCAATTACAGATTTTGCAAAAGAACCTGTTCCTACTACTAAGCATATAATTAAAGTTAAAATTAAAGAAATTGTAAATTTGTTTTTTCTAAACATACTAATCACCTTTCTCTTTTGCTAATTTCAGAACCTATTTGTTTCTAATACCGAAAACGGATTAAAATATAATCCGCTAACTCTCCTCCTCATCATTTATTTTTCCAACAAATAGAATCTCCTTAAACATTATATATTTTGCATTATTTTTTGTCAATTAAATAATATCCAGTAATTTTTTAATTAATTTTAAATATATTACAATTATTTTCACGTTTTTACATACAATATCAACAAATTCAAAGGGATTATAAATATTAAAGAGGAAAATTATAAGAAAATGTCTTTTTTAACGTACACACTAATATCGATTATTATTAAATGAATTTCTACTTCCTTAACTATGTTTAATACTTCTATTCCATTATAGGCTTTAAAAACCTCATAACCTTCATTCTGTAAATATATATCTATTGCTTCTACTATCTCCTTATCATCATCACATACTAATATATTCACGACGTATCACCTCTACATGCTATATTTTTCTTCATCATATTATATCACACCTTTTCTTTGAACTAATAAAGATATCTTATCAAAAATACTTATTTAATAAAATTCTTAAGAATTTCTTATTTTAGGTCTATTTGTTCATAAAAATATAATTTTAGGCTACGAAGATAAAGCAGATAATAGTAAATTTTTACGCTGATAGACAATCAGAAAAAGCTGATATGTACACTTTAGTAACGCATACGTATCAGCTTTAAAATATTTATACTATACTGTAATTCCTTTTTTATTAGAATGAACATCTGCTTTTTTCACAAATAGCTGTATTAAGAGCAAAGTACATATTTCACCTAGAATAATAGAAATCCAAATTCCAATATTCCCAATCATTGAAGGAAGAGCTAACAAGAAAATAATTGTAAATACCATTCCTCTACTAGCTGATATAATATTAGCAGTCTTAGAATTCTCTGTAGATTGATAGTAAGTGATATTGACTATATTAATTGAAGCAATAATAAAGGAAAAACTATAAATTATTAAAGCATTATAAGTCAGTTTTATAAGTTCTGCATTACTATTGAAAACACCAATCACTTTCTGTCCAATCAATAACATAATTGAATAAATTACAATAGATGAAATTAAATTAGTCTTAACACCCATCTTGAATACCTTATTAACTTTTTCTATGTTTCCCTTACCATAATTATAACTTATCAATGGTTGAATCCCTTGTGAGATACCCATGAATAGTGCTAGTAGAACAACACTTATATAACCAATGATACTAAAACCTGCAACTCCAATTTCTCCAAGCCTTCTGATTATGACTTGATTAAATGCAAATATACAAACTGCTGGTGATATTTGATTAAGGAATTCTGGTGTTCCTACCTTAAGAATTCGCTTAAGCTCATCTTTCTTTAGCTGAGGTGCATATAATCTAAGCTTGCCTTTTTTCCTTATAAAGTGTGTCATAAGTAGGAATACACTGGATAATTGTCCTAATCCAGAAGCTACTGCCGCACCAGCTATCCCTAGACCAAATTTAAATATAAATAAATAATCTAATATTATATTTGTAATAGCACCTGCTATAAGTGCAATCATAGCTAGATTAGGATTACCATCATTTCTAATAAAAGCACTTAATGCCAGACTTCCTGCAAAACCAAGACCAAACATCATATAATAACGAAGATAATCAGCAGTTCCTTTCACCAACTCATCACTAGCACCTAATAATCTAGCTATTTGTTCTGGAAAAATAACACTGATTATTGATACTACACCTGTTATAGCTACTATAAGAAATAAGCTCTGCAAGAATATATTATTACCTTCTTTATGCTTATTTTCACCAAATTTTATTGACATAACAGCCGCTCCACCCATAGTTACCATCATACTGATTGCAATCATCAATGTTGTAACTGGTAACGCAACATTTATAGAAGCTAAAGCACTAGCGCCTACTCCTCTACCAACAAATATTCCATCAACAACAACATACAGGGCCGAAACCATCATACCTACTACTGATGGTATTGCATATTTTCTAAACTCTTTCCATAGTGACTTCATTTTCATTCCTCCTGTGGAAGATTATAAAGTCTATACCATGTATAGAGTCAATAGTTTTTTATAATAAAATTTGTAATTCGTACAATAGATTATCATTTTCCCATTGCCTAAGGGTATTGAATAACTCTGCTTGCATACAGATACCTTTGTAATTGATACTATTATCCTTTATATATGACCGTAATTTATCTATAGCTTCTTCTCTTTCATGATTATAATAAGCTATACATATATATCTTCCTCCAGGTATCTCTTTAACATCTATATTTTTACTATTAATATTGTCATCATATAATGTTGTATAGATATTTTGGTAGACCATTTCTCCTTTTTCTAAAATTAAATCCAAATCAACAAAATATCCCGTTTCTCCTTCGAATATTATATCATTCTCTTCCAATATCTTATCTAATTTTCTAATCTTTATTTCAATATCACTTTCTTTGTCTTCTTTTTTAAGTTTCGTTTTTACAATAACTCTTTTATCTATATCTCGATAATATATTTTATTGGTTTCTTTAAGGTCCATAACATATTTTATTTTGCTTTCAATATTCCCCATAGCTATATTTATATTTTTTAATCTGCCAATCTCTTTATCTACTATATCTTGTTGTTTTTGAATAAATGACAACAATGTAACAATATCCTTTTTCTGCAAAACATCGCTAAGCTCCTTTAGAGGTGCTCCTATATGTTTTGAATACTTAATCAAATCAATATATATGAATTGATCTATTGTGTAGTATCTATATTTACTCTCAGGGTCGACATATGCAGGCTTTAAAAGTCCCATTTTATCGTACAACCTTAAAGCTTGAATAGATACATTATTTATCTTGGCTGTTTCTCCTATAGAAAAGTATTTGTCCATATATTCCTCCAGTATATACTCAACTAGATATAAGTAAATTTTATTATACACATTAATTAAAAGATTGTTCTGTTCTCTCTATAATCTCATCTTGCAATGCTTTACTAAGATTACAGAAATAATCACTGTAACCTGCAACCCTTACAATAAGATTCTTATAAGCATCTGGATTCTTCTGAGCTTTTAAAAGTGTTTCCTTACTTATAACATTAAATTGAATATGATGACCATCTAATCTAAAATAAGCTCTTACCAGATGTGCTATGTTATCTAACCCTTCTTCTCCTTTAAGAAGCGATGGTGTGAATTTCTGATTTAATAACGTTCCTCCTGTTATGACATGATCCATTTTAGAAGCTGACTTAATAACCGCAGTAGGTCCATTAACGTCCGCTCCCTTTGATGGTGAAATACCATCTGCAAGAGGTTTATTGGCTAATCGGCCATCAGGTGTAGCTCCCATTACTTCACCGAAATAAACATGGCATGTAGTTGGAAGCATATTTATTCTATGAACGCCACCTTTACCGTTAGGTCTACCTGTAACTTCATCATAATAAGCATGGAAAACCTCACTCATGATATTATCAGCATAATCATCATCATTACCATATTTGGGTGTTTTATTCTTCACTAAGTTCAATATATCTTCATATCCTGCAAAATTAGCTTTTGTAGCTGCTAAAAGCTTATCCATAGTCAATTTCTTATAATCATATACATTGTACTTAATAGAAGATAACATATCTGTGATATTACCAATACCTACTCCTTGAATATATGTGGTATTATATCTTGCACCACCTGAATTATAATCCTTTCCATTTTTAATACAATCATCTATGATAACTGATAAAAATGGTACAGGCATTTCTGTAGCATACAACCTTTCTATTACTCTATTTCCTTTTACTTTAATATCTACAAAATGTTTCAGTTGTTTTTTATAAGCGCTAAATAACTCTTTATAGCTTTCAAAATCTGTTGGAGCTCCTGTTTCAATACCTAATTTTTTGCCAGTCATTGGGTCTATACCATTATTCAATGTAATTTCTAATATTTTAGGCAGATTCATGTATCCAGTAAGAATATATGCTTCTTTTCCAAATGCTCCTGTTTCTACGCAACCACTAGTGCCACCATTTCTTGCATCTTCTACAGTCTTTCCAGCTCGCAGCATTTCTTGTATAACTACGTCTGTATTAAATAGTGAAGGTTGCCCCCAACCCTTTCTAACTATTTTTAGAGCTCTTTTCAGGAATCTTTGTGGTGTTTTCTTACTTATTTGAACATTGGAACTTGGTTGTAATAGTTTCATTTCATCTATGACATCAAGTAATATGTAACTTACTGGGTTGACACCATCTGAACCATCTTCTCTTAATCCTCCACAGTTGATGTTAGCAAAGTCTGTATATGTTCCACTTTCTTTTAATGTAATACCAACTTTTGGTGGAGCTGGTTGATTATTGAATTTTACCCAAAAACATTGTAATAGTTCTTCAGCTTTTTCACGGCTCAAAGTGCCTTCTTCAATCTCTTTCTTATAAAATGGGTATAGATGTTGATCCAGTCTACCTGGGTTAAAAGCATCCCAAGGATTGAGCTCGGATATAACACACAAATGTACAAACCAATACATTTGCAGAGCCTCTTCAAAGGTTCTTGGTGCATATGCTGGAACATGATTACATGTATGAGCAATATGTAACAGTTCTTCTTTTCTCACAGGGTTATCTTCTTTATCAGCTAAATCTTTGGCTAATTCACTGTAGCGCTTACCCAAAATCATGATAGCATCACAACCAAGGCTCATACCCATAAGTTGATTTTTCTTATCTAGAGACTCATCATCATTATAAAAATCCAGTTTACTTATTGACTCTTCTATCTCTTTCTTAAAATCCATAAAACCTTTTTTATAGATTTTACCATCAGCAACTGTATGTCCTGGTCCTCTTTGTTCCATGAACTCTGTGAAGATTCCTGCTTCGTAGCATTCTTTCCACTCTTGTGTCATGTTGTTGATGATATGATGGCGCATAGACCTTTTTTCCCAGTAAGGAATAATGGTTTTCTGCTGTATCTCTCTAGATTCTTGAGATGTTTTAAATGTTATTTTTTCACGGTCATTCATAACTTGAAAATCATCCACAGTATGACAACACAATTCTGGATATGTTGGTGTTTCAGCAGGTTTTTCCCCTCTTTCTCCAACAATAAGTTCCCCGTCATTGATACAAAGTTTTTTATGAGTCATCAATTCTTTCAATACCATACCTCTCAGAGCTGGTGTTGATACACTTCCTTCATACTCTTTATAAACTGCATCAACTATTTCTGCTCTTTCCATTGAGATATAAGGTATTGCATTTACGCTTTGCTCTCTAAGTTTTTTTACTCGTTCTGTTATCAAAATATCTATCCTCCTATCTTAATCTTTATACCAGCTTTGTCAAATTTCATTGCTATCTCATTCATTCTAGTGTCTGAAGGTCTTTCCATTCCTGTTAGTCTATATTGTAATCCAAGACTTTTATATTTATCCATGCCCATTTTATGATAAGTGAGCAGATTAACTTGTAAAATACGAAGACTTGATAAGAAATGAATGGAATCGTTAATATGTTCATCGTCATCATTGATGCCTTTAATAATTGGCATCCTGACAAATATATCTGCACCTGCATCAGATAATCTTCGTAAATTATCAAGTATCTCTTCATTATATGTACCAACGTACTTCTTATGTCTTTGATTATCAATTAATTTGAGATCATATAGAAACAAATCAACTTTTTCTAATATTTTACTGAAATCCTCCCATTTACCGTAGCCGCTTGTGTCTACGGCTGTATGTATATCCTTCTCCTTGCAAGCTCGTAACATTTTATCAAGAAAATCTGATTGAACCATTGGTTCGCCTCCTGAGAACGTAACACCCCCACCAGATTCTTCATAAAAAACATAATCCTTTTCAATTTCTTTCATGAGGTCTGTGACAGTTATATCCCTACCCACATATTCTAGGGCATTATTAGGACAAAAATCTGTGCACTTACCACATAAATCACATTTATCATTATTAATAATAACCTGTGAATCTTGTATTATAATAGCTTTCTTGGAACATGTTTCCTCACAGATTCCGCAAGCAGAACATCTATCCTCAAAATAAATTATTTCATGTTTATACTTTTGACTCTCCGGATTATGGCACCACCAGCATCTTAATGGACATCCTTTTAGAAATACTGTTGTTCTAATTCCTGGACCATCATGAACAGAGTATTTTTGAATATTCATTATAGTACCTGTCATTACATCACTTCCTCATAATAAGAATCAGATTATACTATCCTTATCTATATATATGCCATTATATCATGTTTACAATAAAAATCTATGGATAATTATATTAATATCTAAAAAGAGTAAAGCATAATTATTTTTAGCTGATCCCCTTATTTTAATTTAACAAAAGGGCTGTCTTACCATAGATAAATTCTATGTAAGATGCCCTTTGTCTTGTTACATAAATAATTCAATTATAGATATCCTTATTAATTTCTATAGATTATTTTGATAATCTTTTTTCTTCATACATTCTGGAATCTGCAACATTCATGATTTTTTCTAGTGTTTCTCCATCTATTGGATAAGTTGCAAGACCAATGCTGGGTACAACCTCAATATCGATGTCTTGATGTTTGAATCTAAATAATGTTTCTGCCCTTATTATTCTAAAAGCATATTCTAAATCTTGTAATTTATCTATATTAGAAACTAAGATAAGGAATTCATCCCCACCTATTCTAAATCCTCTTTTATTATTAATTCCAATAGCTTGGATTCTCTTTGCGAATTCAATCAAGACTAAATCGCCAATTTTGTGACCATAATTATCATTTATGGCTTTGAAATGATTAATATCTATTAAGAATAGACCAATAAATTCATTATTTGCTTCTGCTTTCTTTAATATAGTTTGATAATAGTACTCTAAAAAATATCTATTGTTCAATCCCGTTAATTGGTCATTCATGGCTTGATATTTCAACCGGTATCTAGTATTGAAAATCATATGGATAAAGATACCGATTATTAGGCTAATTGATATACTTAACCCTCTAAAAGTCCAAACTATTGTTTTGTTTTTTTCCCATCCATGTATTGGCTCAGTAACCACTTTCCATTTATTATTAAGAATTTCAATATTAAGCACTAGACCATCTCTGTCAATTAATTCACTGTCACCATGAAATGACTTCATGGGAAAATCCTCCATATTATATATGGCTACATTAAGTTTCGATTCTTCTGCAACTGAATCCATATATTCAAGATATTTGTATCCATCTAAAACAATACTTATCTGCCCCCAATATTCACCTTCAATGGCTATTGGTAAACGAGCTATGAACCCAACTCCTCCTTGTACTAAATCTACAGGTCCAATAAATAAGCATTTTAATGTTTCTTTCACCTTAAGTATATCATCTCTCTGACTAGGTATTGCAGTCAAATCCATGCCTATAACTTTTTCATTACTTTCTCTCGGATAATTCCATATAACTGTAGTATCCTCTATAATCCCTATATTTCTTATAAGTGTTTCTTTTTGGGATAATAGAGCCTCTAGATATTTATTTGAATCTTCTTCAGAAATATCTGGATTGATTTTTATATATGTCATATACCCTTCCAATAAATTAATACTCTCATTAATAATAGCCTCAGCTCTTGATTGATATCTAAGAAATCTTTCTAAAACTTCTAACCTCTGCCTTTGATTATCTTTATTTTCTATAGTATCAATAGCTAAAAAAAGCAATATCATAATTACTACGCTTATGGTGACACCTATACTTATAGAGTAGAATAATTGTTGTCTCTTGGTTTTAAGATTCAAATATTGTCCCTCCGTATTATCAGTCTACAAACAAGTTAAAGAGAATCATAATAATTTTGCTCTATTAAGAATAAACATCATGATCTTTATGTCGTATTATACCATAAAACGGTTACTAATTCTATGTTACGGTTACTCCATATAAAAATTTTATATTGATTTTTACTTTTTCTAGTGGTATATTGAAGATACTACACCGAAAGGAGATTCCAAATGCTAAAAGGAAAAACTATCGTTATTGGTGTAAGTGGTGGAATTGCAGTATACAAGGTATGTGACCTTGTTAGTAAACTAAAGAAATTAAATGCAGATGTACATGTAATTATGACTAAATCAGCAACAGAATTTGTTGCACCCTTGACATTCGAATCACTATCATTGCAACCTGTGATTGTAGATATGTTTGCAAAAATAGTTAAATGGGATATTGAACATATTGCTTTAGCCAAGGCAGCTGATTTGTTCTTAGTTGCTCCTGCTACAGCTAACATAATAGGTAAAATAGCAAATGGAATAGCAGATGATATGTTATCAACAACCATCATGGCAACTAAAGCACCTAAAATTATTGCACCTGCTATGAATACCAATATGTATGAAAATCCTATAGTACAAGATAATATCAAAAGATTAAAGAGTTATGGCTATAAATTCATCAAGCCAGATTCAGGAAGATTAGCATGTGGTGACTTAGGCATAGGAAAACTAGCCGATGTAGACACTATTATTGAATCAATTACCATGAATCTATTAGAAGATAAACCTTTAGCTGGACAAAAAATATTGATAACAGCTGGACCAACAAGAGAAGCTCTTGACCCGGTTCGTTATATGACCAATCATTCTTCTGGCAAAATGGGTTATGCTATTGCTGAAGCAGCAGCCGTAAAAGGAGCAGAAGTCACTTTAATATCTGGACCTGTTACCTTGGAAAAACCTGATAACCTAAAAAAATATATTCAGATTGAATCAGCTGAGGAAATGTTTACTGCTGTAAAAGACAATCTGAAAGACCAGAATATAATTATTAAATCTGCTGCTGTAGCAGACTATCGTCCAAAGGTTTACATTGATAAAAAAATTAAGAAATCAGACGAACATTTCAATCTTACACTAACCCGCAATCCAGACATACTAAAATGGATCGGCATGCACAAAACCCCAGAACAATTAATAGTGGGATTCGCAGCTGAAACCAATGATGTTATGGAAAATGGAATTAGTAAACTGAAGAAAAAAAATATTGATATGATAATAGTTAATGATGTCACTAGGGCAGATGCCGGTTTTGGCACTGATACCAATTGTGTAACATTAATTGACAAAAAAGGTAATAAGAAAGCCTATCCAGTTATGCCTAAAAAACAATTAGCCCATAGTATACTGGATTATATTATAGCTAATCTCTAAAAAAAATAGATAATATCTGCTTTGATTCATAGAACAAAGACAGTATCAAGAAAAAACAAGGTATATTAATTATGATATTCTACCTTCTTGGACGCTGTCTAAGAAGGTTTTTTTAATGTAACTTATAAAAAAATAGGAGGTTGCAATGTTTGGATTTATAGGAGCTGGAAGAGTTGGAACAACATTAGGTATGTATTTTAATAATATGCATCTGCCTATCAGCGGTTATAATAGTAAGTCACTTGCATCAGCCAAGAAAAGTGCTGCTTTAACTAATAGCAAGGCTTATGAAAATATTACCCAATTAGTTGATTCCTCAAAATATATCATGATAACTACTACTGATGACGCAATAGAAGATGTTGTTCATCAGTTAATATCAATAAATGCAAAATGGGATGATAAAGTAGTTTGTCATACAAGTGGTACTCATCCCTCCACTATACTTGAACCTCTTTCCAAGCTTGGTTCAACTACCCTATCACTACATCCTATGTTATCATTTGCTGATATAAATTATGCATTAACCATGTTACCGCAAACACCACTTACATTAGAAGGTAAAGGAAATCTGATTGATGATTTCAGAAAAATCCTTCAAAATATTAATTTAGAAATAAACAGCATAAGTTCAGAGCAAAAATCCCTATACCACGCAGCAGCTTGTATAGTATCTAACTATCTTGTTACTGTAATTGATACAGGAATAGAAACTCTTAACCGAATTGGATTAAAGCAGCAATCATCATTAGAACTAATAGAATCCTTAGTAAAAGGAACAATCAATAACATTTTTGAAAAAGGGACTGTGAATGCCCTTACTGGACCTTTAGCTCGAGGTGATGTCCATACTATCGAGACACATATACGAGCTTTATCTAGAGAAGATAGAAGCCTAGAACAATTTTATCGTTTACTAGGTGATAGAACTCTAAGTCTAGTAGAAAAGCAAAACAAATTAAACGAATACACTCTAAATACTTTAAAGGAGGTATTACAAGGTGAAAACTGTAACTACACAAACAATAAGGAACAAGAAAAAGAATAATGAAATAATAACAATGTTGACAGCATATGATTACCCTACAGCAGCCATACTAGATGAAGCAGGTATTGACATAATATTGGTTGGCGATTCATTAGGAATGGTTATCTTAGGTTATGAAAATACTACAGAAGTAACTATAGAAGATATGCTTCATCATGTAAAAGCAGTTTCTAGAGGCAGTAAACACTCATTAATTGTTGCTGACCTTCCCTTCCTGACTTACCACACAGGAAAATACGAAGCTGTGAGAAATGCAGGACGTCTTGTTCAAGAAGGCAAAGCTAATGCTGTAAAACTTGAAGGCGGAACAGAGGTAATAAAACAAACAAAAGCAATTATAAATGCAGGAATCCCTGTTATGGGACATATAGGACTGACCCCTCAATCAATTAATCAATTAGGCGGTTATTATATTCAAGGAAAATCCGAAGAAAAAGCTAAAAAATTACTCGAAGATGCAATGGCTCTAGAAGAAGCAGGAGCATTTGCAATTGTACTTGAATGTATACCAACGGAATTAGCAAAACTTATTACAGAAAAGGTAGAAATTCCTACTATAGGTATCGGTGCAGGTTCTGACTGTGATGGTCAGGTATTAGTTACCAATGATATATTGAACCTATACTCCAATATGGTACCAAAATTCGTAAAGCAATATGCTAATCTACAAGATGAAATCATAAAAGCTGCCAGCAATTATATAAGAGACGTAAAACAAAAGGCTTTTCCTAGTAAAGAACATGTTTTTCATATAAAGCAGGATGTAATTGATTCAATATATGGTGGAGGGAAAAAATCATGAAAATATTCAATGATATAAAAGAACTAAGAGAACATCTGGAAATCTATCGTAAAGAAGGTAAAACTATAGGGCTAGTACCTACTATGGGATATTTACATAGGGGACATATCTCTTTAGTACAAAAATCAGTTAAAGATAATGATATAACAGTACTAAGTATCTATGTGAATCCCACTCAATTCGGTCCTACTGAGGATTTGGATAAATACCCTAAAGATATTGAAAATGATAAAAAGCTAGCCAAGGAAGCAGGAGTAGATGTTATTTTTATACCAACCAATACGGTAATGTACCTAGATAATCACGCTACTTATGTCACTGTTAACAATCTTACAGATAATCTATGTGGTAAATCAAGACCTACTCATTTTAGAGGTGTAACAACTATTGTAACTAAATTATTTAATATAGTTCAGCCAAATCGAGCTTATTTTGGACAAAAAGATGCTCAACAGGCTATAGTTATTAAGAAAATGGTTAAAGACCTGAACATGCCTATTGATATAATCATCTGCCCTATTATAAGGGAAAATGATGGTCTAGCATTAAGTTCTCGTAACACATACCTAGATCATGAAGAACGCAATCAAGCTACTATTTTATATAAATCTCTCCAAAAATCAAAAGAGTGTATCAAAAACGGTGAACAATCAGCCACCATCATAAAAGATATCATTAGAAAAACGATTGAAGAAAAACCTTCAGCAACTATAGATTATATAAGCATAGTTAATGAAGATACACTTGAAGATATAGATTATATTCAGGGTAATATTCTCATTGCCCTTGCTGTGAAAATCGGTCAAACAAGATTGATTGATAATCTAAGAATGGAGGTAATCTAATATGTTAATTGAAATGATGACAGGTAAATTACACAGAGCAACTGTAACTGATGCTAACCTTAACTATGTAGGAAGCATCACCATTGATGAACACCTTATGGAATTAGCAGATATATTGCCTGGACAGAAAGTGCAGATTGTTAATAATAATAACGGTGCTCGATTAGAGACATACGTAATAAAAGGAGAACGTAACAGCGGTACCATATGTCTTAACGGAGCCGCTTCCAGACTTGTGCAACCAGGTGATATAATAATCATTATCGCCTACGCATTGATGGATAAAGAAGAAGCTAAAAACTATAAACCAAAAGTTGTTGTTCTGGACAACAAAAATCAGATCATCAACTAAACATAGTAACACTCTATCTCACTTTAATTATAACTAACCTTATTAAATATGTATTATATATTATAAGAGTAACATGTTTCATAACTTCAAATATAATGAAGCAAGTACAATAATAAGAGGTTATAATGAATATGACTAATAGTGAACAAGAAAATAGTATACAACAACAAAGTGATAGAAAGACATATGAAGTAGAGATGAATGTTAAAAATCTTACTATATAATAAATAGAC
>NZ_BTPU01000103.1:0-223 GCF_036985595.1 Vallitalea maricola
ATTATATTAATCTTTCTTATAAAAAAACCTAAAAAAAGCACAATAAACAGTACTAATATTTGATTGATAATTGCATTAAAATCCATGATGTGCCCTTTCATCAAATTATATTTGCTATATTCATTACCTATCATTATATACAAATCCTCAAAAAAGGCAAGAGATATTTCCATAGAATTGCAAATAATTAAGACTTCCGAAAGGAAGTCTTAATTATTTGCAA
>NZ_BTPU01000104.1:0-27299 GCF_036985595.1 Vallitalea maricola
ACGCCGCCAGCGTTCATCCTGAGCCAGGATCAAACTCTCATTGGACTGATTTTTTAAGGTTAGAATTTCTTAGCTTTGATTTTAAGATTAAATTGTCTTAATTATCAAAGGTTAGTTATTCTTAACTTAAAACATCGTATAAGTTTTAATCTTGACCAGATTGCTCTGGCTTATATTTTATAGACTATCGTCTTTATCCATTAATTTACTAAGGAATTTTCTTGGGTAAAACTTATTACTAAGTTTTTGGTTGTTTCACTGTTCAGTTTTCAAGGTTCTCTGTTATTCTTGTGTTTGCTGCCTTATTTGTCAGCGAAAAGAATTATATCACCCCACATAATCAAAGTCAAGCGTTTTTTGAATATTTTTTTTGTAATTAAATTTTATTTTCAAATTGTATAAGGTCCAATTACTGTTATATACTGGCTTCACACCATCTTATAAATGTATAAAACTAAAATATATTTTTTCCTATATTAATTCAAATTATGCTATTATTATACCTAAAAAAAATTATTTTATATAAAAAAATATATTTATGGAGTCACCTCAAGAAAACTAAAGAAAGCCTAAATCCTACTTTTTGGATTTAGACTTTTACCCTATTATAAAAGATATTCTATTATTAAATCACTTTTAATTTCTTTACAACCATTAAATGAAATTAGATATCTATACAATACTCTTCTTAATATTAGTAACAAAATTCATCAGTAAATTATTATCATATAAATACCTAGCAACTTCAGACACTTTTAATGTATCAAAAACATTACTTAAGTTTGGATTAGTACTCATAAGAGATATAACCAAGAATAAAATCCAAACTATGATAACTCCTTTGATAGCACCAAGAACTAATCCTCCTATTTTATTAATTTGATTAAGAACTGGTAATTTACTAACTAAATCAAGTAGATTAATTATTATCTTGACAAGAATAGTAACTACAATAAATACTCCTAAAAATGAAATAATATTTATTATTAATGTAGTAATTAAACCACCTATGTAGTCACCTATACTATTTACATTAAGTAAATTATATACCTCACTATTATTGTTAGTCACCAATATATGTTTAAATTGTTCAGGCAAATTTAACTGATTGATAAAATTAATTTGTTCTCCTGTTGAATTAACGTTTTCAGTTGCGCTATTTAAATTCAATAAGCCAATTATGGAATTCTTTATAGAACCATATACCCCTGTATTCTTAATCAAGAATTCACTTACATGTGGATATATATACATAGTAAGTACAACCGATACAATTAATGAAACAAAACTGAAAAGAGTCTTAATTAACCCTCTTTGATAGGATATAATTGCACAGATTGCAATAATTCCTACTACCACTATATCTAACCAAGTCATCTTATATCCTCCTTATTTTGTTAATTTTACTACCTCATACTCATTTTGTAAAACAATCAAGAAAGTATTATTACCAAAGGGTATAATATCTTTGACATCACCTTTTACAGTTGACTCCCAATTAATTTTACCATTATAATATTCTCTAATAAATAATTCGCTTTCAACATAGTATTTATTCTCATTTCCAATCAATCTAGTTATTTCATTATCAAATTCTGTTACGTTTAATGATTTTCCTTCTTTATTGTATGTAACTAGACTGTTATCCTTATAATTTCCTTCATTCTTAATAGGTCTTCCATAGATAACAAGCAATTTATCCTCTGTGTAGTCGACCTTGCTTATTTCATTAGGTACTTCTATTTTTTCTATTTCTTCAGGTATAACATTTACCTTATAAAAAAGAATTCCATTATCACCTACAGCAGCAACATGCTCATTATCCAAAAATCTGATTTCAGGAACCACAGTTTCATCAATGCTAAAACCTCCTGTTACTCTTTCAGCATAATCACTACCATTATCACTAAAATTAAAAAATGTTAAATTTGATACTAACGAATTCCCTTTAACGTAAAGATAACTGGTAACCATTTTAGAACCATCTTCAGAAATATCAAAAGCTAAAGGATACCCATCATTTTCAGTAAATGTCTCTCTATGTATTAACTTAGTTCCATCTGCATCAAAAAGCTCTATAACATGTCCTTTGTTCTTTTGTCCAATGATTGCAACTATTCCATTTTCATTGATATCAAACATTAGAATCGGAGAACCAACATTATAATCTCTAACAAAACCGTTTTCATTAAATAGATAAAGATCTCTGGCAGATATATCTGCCACTGCTAAATAATTTTTCTCTTTGATAACTTTTGGATTCATCATATTGAATGTCTTATCCCATATGGTTGTCCCATTAGTATCCATCATAGTAACACCATCTTTTGAAGATCTTACTATGTTTTTCCCTAACTTACTTATATGTACTTTATCAGCAGGATTATATTCAAGGCTATTTAATACCTCTAATTTGACTTTCCCACTAACGAATCCAAAACCTTTAGGTCTTATAATTAGAACATATGCTGTTATAGATGCTATAACCAACAACATTATCAAAAAAATTTTTATCCTTTGTTCCTTCAAAAATTTCACCTGCTTTTAATATTTTTAGTAAGAGTTTTTCCAAAAGGAAACATGCTATTTTTAATTTTAACCTTAAACTGTTCATATTTCATTTTTACAAAGTAAACCAATATAAGTATAACTTCAAATACACCTATGTATCCGAAAATAGGATATATTTTACCTACCATATTAGAAAAACCTATCTGAGAAAATATAATCGCAAATAAAATGAAAAAAGCTAATTTTATCTTCCCATGTTTGGTATTGATCGATTTCAACTTGGATAATATCCCATATCCATTAGCAATAGCAGTTGTAAACATGGCAGAAATCATAACTACAATATAAATATATTGTAACACCTTGGCATATCTCATTACAATAGCTAACATAGGAATTTCTATTCCTTGTATATCAGAATAATGAACCAATATAACAAAGCCTAATATAATTCCTATCATTCCTAATGCTATTCCTGCCATTAATGAACCTAATCTTGCGATAAGTTTGCTCTTAACTAATTTATGCAGAGTTGTAAGCACTACAACAGCAGTAATTATATTATATGATACATAAATGATGGCTGAACTTAACCAATTATCTCTAACAACTAAAAATACTTCTACAACTTTATTCATTACAGCAGTGCTTCTGAAAAACCACATGTATAATCCTACAATCAAAACCCCAATAAGCAAAATAGGTGCTAATATTGAGTTAACAGCTATAACTCCTTTTACATCAAACAAGAATGTAATATAACAACAAACTGCCATAGCAAGAACCCCTACTTGGTATGGTATATGAAATCTCTGCTGGAACAATGCTCCTGAACCTGCAAACATTGCACAAAAACATACAAACATAAAAAATATAACTGAAAGCTCTAGTATTTTCCCAAATGTTTTTCCCGCAATAGGATAGATGAATTCTTTATAATTTGTAGATTTGTTAAAAAACAGGATTTCCAGTACAGCCCAACCTACTATAGCAAACATTACGCCTGTAAGTAATAATCCTATCATACCTTTATAACCATAATAAGCAAAAAATTTCATTAATTCTTGCCCAGAAGCAAATCCTGCTCCTAAAACAGTTCCTATATATACAGATGCTATCTTTATAGAATTTTTAAAATCTAATTTCAATCAATCAACTCCTGAACATAATGTACATTATATATTTATGTTCACAAAGTGTAGTTAATACCATATTACTATAATTATAATAGGTTAATCTAATCTTTTATTTTAATTAATTGATTATATTTTTCTATATATTTTTTAGCTGAGTTATCCCATGAAAATCTTTGATTCATACAATTAGCAACAATACATCTCCATTTATCTTCATCATTATATGTTTCTAAACCTTCATTAATAGCTTCAATAAATTCATTTACATCATATCTGTCAAATACGAACCCTGTACCTTTGTTTAATCCAAAAGGTATAACAGTATCAGCTAGACCACCTGTTTTCCTAACTATAGGAACAGTACCAAATCTCATACTGTATATCTGTGATAATCCGCATGGTTCAAATAGAGATGGCATCAAGAAGAAATCACACCCTGAATATATGAGTCTTGCCATTTTTTGATTGAAATCTATTATTACTCCTAGTTTATCAGGATATTTATTTGATAAGTCCATTAATGCTTGTTCGTATTTTTTATCCCCTGTACCTAATATAACAAATTGTAAATCTTCATCAATTAATTCCTCTATTGCTTTTAAACACAGATTTATCCCTTTTTGTTCACTAAGTCTTGATACCATACCTATTAAAGGTACTTTTTTTACTGGTAAACCAATTTTCTGTTGTAAAAAATGTTTATTCTCGTACTTTACCATTAAAACATTATCTATATTATAATTTCTATAAACATATTCGTCTGTCTCACAATTGAACTTATCATAATCTATACCATTAATGATACCATATATTTTGCTTTTATATCGTCTTAGGATTCCATCTAGTCCATAGCCATATTGGGGAGTTTGTATTTCCTTAGCATAATTGTCACTAACTGTAGTGATTATATCACAGTAGATGATACCGCCTTTCATAAAAGAAATATTGCCATAGTACTCTAATTTATTACTATCATAATATTTATGAGACAAACCGATTCTTTCCAGAGAACCACTACCAAAGACTCCTTGATACTGTAGATTGTGTATAGTATACACAGTCTTAATACTATTATAGAAGTTTATATGTTTATACTCATTTTTTAGAAGAAACGGTATTAAGCCACCATGCCAGTCATTAACATGAATTACATCTGGTTTGATATTAAGCACCATCAACATTTCTAGAACTGCTTTTGAAATAAAGCCAAATCTTATATCGTCATCATCATACCCATACAAATTATCTCTTTCAAAATATTCCCTACTTCCTATAAAGTAAGTAGTAAGCCTTTTTTCTTCATATTTATAGATCTTAGCTTCATTTGCTTTACCTGAGGTTTCTACAATAAAACTACCAACTTCATTTAATCCATACTTTTCTTCTAACCCTTTATATTTTGGCATCACTCTTATCATGTTGAGTCCATTATCAGCTAAAACTTCTGGTAAACATTCTCCAACATCTCCTAAACCACCCGTTGTACCAAAAGGTGCAATCTCAGCTGAAACATAGAGAACACTCAATTTATTTTTCATCATAATGATCCTTCCTTTTAACAGACAATATGAAATATTCAAAATATACATCTATGATTATACCACAATTAATTTAAGAAAATCATTAAAGTTTTATTAAGCTGGTTAATATAATCTTTATATATCTGTTATATAATCGTATTTTTTTTCAACTTTTATAGTATATAAAAAAACACCATATAATATGCTAAAATTTTTAATTGCTGTAATGATGTAGATTATCCTGTTATTAGTATTATTGCTAATTAAATATAATTAAATCAAGTTTTAACTATTTTTTATAATTTTAAATATCTATTAACAAAAAATAATAATAAAAAATATAGAAACTTTAATGTATATATATTATACTACCATTGAAAGGAGTTGTTATAATATGAGTAAAATGGCAAAATTGCCTAAGAGAAATGAGATTAGTGATGAATTCAAATGGAGATTAGAAGATATGATTTCATCCAAAGAAGAATGGGAAAGCATGTACAAGGAAATTATGTCTATGACAGAGGAAATCACATCTTATTCAGGTAAATTAAAAGAATCAGCAGATACCTTACTTGATTGTCTTAAAAAGAGAGACCAATTAGAAGAAAAACTTTCAAGATTATATGTATATTCCAATATGAAATTACATGAAGATGCAAATAACTCTGAAGCACAAAATACAGCAGAAAAAGCTAATTCATTAATGGTAAAAGTTAATAGCAGTATTTCTTTTATTGAACCAGAGATTTCTTCTATGCCAGATGATCTTTTGAAAAGCTACGTGGAATCAACTGATGGATTAAAGCTCTACAAAACTTATTTTGATGATTTATTACGTAAAAAAGAACATATCTTAAGTATGGAAGAAGAGTTATTATTGGCTAGAGCTCAAGAATTGGCTGGAACACCAGAAAATATTTTTGCAATGTTCAATAATGCTGATCTCAAATTCCCTACAATCAAAGGTGAAGATGGCAGCGATGTGGAACTTACAAAAGGTCGTTATGTCACTTTTATGGAAAGCAAAGACAGACGTGTTAGAAAAGATGCTTTTGAGGCTTTGTATGGTACTTATAGTAAATATAAAAACACATTAGCAGCCACGTATAATGCAAATATTAAAAAAGATATATTCTATATGCAAGCCAAGAAGTTTAATTCAACTTGTGAAGCTAGTCTATTTGAAAATAATATTCCAGTTGCTGTATATGACCAATTAATTGAAACAGTTCATAAATATCTACCATTAATGCATCGTTATGTATCTATTCGTAAGAGAATGCTTAATCTGGACGAACTTCATATGTACGATGTTTATACACCAATAGTTAAAGACATTGATGTAAAAGTTACTTTTGAAGAAGCAAAAGAAAAGGTTCTTGAAGCACTTGCTCCACTTGGAGAAGAGTATTGCAACCTTCTAAGAAAAGGTTTCGATGAAAAATGGATAGACGTATATGAGAATGAAGGTAAGCGCAGTGGAGCTTATTCATGGGGTACTTATGGTGTTCACCCATATGTTTTACTTAACCATCAAGATAATGTAAATCATATGTTTACTCTTGCACATGAAATGGGACATTCACTTCATACTTATTATTCATCAAAAACTCAACCTTTTATATATGCAGAATATCCAACCTTCTTAGCGGAAGTTGCTTCAACAGTTAATGAAGCTTTGTTGATGGAATACCTACTAAAAACTACAGAAGATAAAAACCAAAGATTATATTTAATTAATTATTTCATGGAACAGTTCAAAGGAACACTCTATCGTCAAGCAATGTTTGCGGAATTCGAAAAAACAACTCATGAATTAGTTGAACAAGGAGAAGCTCTAACAGCCGATACTCTAAGTTCTATGTATCATGATATTAATGTAAAATATTTTGGCGAAGATATGATAATAGATAGTGAAGTTGATATGGAGTGGGCTAGGATCCCTCATTTTTACTACAATTATTATGTATTCCAATATTCAACTGGTTATTCAGCTGCTATTGCACTTTCTCAAAAAATATTAAAAGAAGGTGAAGAAGCAGTAACGAAATACAAGAACTTCCTTAAGAGCGGTAGTTCCGAATATCCTATTGATACTCTTAAAAAAGCAGGTGTTGATATGACTACTGCTGAACCTATTGAAAAGGCTCTAAAAGTGTTTGAAGGATTATTGGACGAAATGGAAAGTATAATCAAATAATCACACTGGAAATAGGGGCTGTCACACAATACAGCCCCTTGTTATTTTGTTCTGTATTGCCTAGGTGATTTACCAGTGTATTTTTTCATCATTCTACTGAAATAATATGTATTAGTGAATCCTACACTCTCGGCTATGTGCTCGATAGTCAAGTTACTGTTCTCAATTATTCTTGCAGCTTTTTTCAACCGATAATTATTAAGATGCTGTATAATAGTCTCACCTGTCATTTCTTTGAAAATCCTATTTGCGTAGTTGTTGCTTATTCCAGCATAATTAGCTATCTCACCTAAAGTTAACTTATGTTGATAATATTGATATATATATTGTCTGATATCATATACTATACGTTCTTTTGATAGTACATTAGGGTAAGATTCCTCTGTATATACTTGATTTATGATGCTATATATAATTTCTAATAATATACTTTTACATCTAAGCTGCCAAAACAGGGAATGTTGTTGGTAACAGCTAAGTAATTCCTGAAAATTACTACTCATCTTTTCAGAATCATTTATTACAATATGATAGGGAAAAGTAAAGCCATTATTCAAAAACACTTTTGGCCGTATCAAATGCTGTTGCTTGAGATACATATCATAGTAATCTATCTCTTCCTCTTCTGAAACGTAAAAGAAATCAAAATGCACCCATATGATGTAACTGTTCTTATCCATAATAAATAATTTGCTTGGAGTATTAGGGGGAATGAGTAATACAGAACCTGATGATAACATACTTTTCTCTGAAGCAATTTCTATTTTCCCTTTTCCTTTTATGAAATATAACATTTCATAGTCATATAATTTACGAGTGTAAGGCCACCCTGTTGAACCTTGAAGTCCTGCTCTTCTTATGAATGGATTAATTTCATTACTATCAATATTGATTTTTCTCATCAAATCAACCTCTCAGATTCTGTAATAATTCAACCGAAATCTAATCTTTTTTATTATATCATATAGAGTGATATTGTATAACTAAAAGTGATTTTATGTATTCAAATATTAATGATTCTTTACTTATAATAAAAGTAGCTTCAATCCATATTCGTTAATACCTATAGAGAAAAAAATAGATTGAAGATAACAATTGTAAAGGTGGCGTTAATATGCGAGAAATTATTTCATTAAACAGGAAGTGGTGTTTCATTAAAGGCGACGACAGTTCTTCTCATTTAAATGATTATGATGATAACAGCTGGGATATGGTTAACTTACCCCATAGTATTGATATAACACCAATCAATAGTAGTGGGGGACGTAATTATCAAGGTATATGTCGTTATAGAAAACATTTTTATCTAGAAAAAAGGGTAAAAGGCGAAAAAGTATTCCTAGAATTTGAAGGTGCTATGCAGGTTCTGGAAGTATGGGTGAACAATGAAAAACTGGCAACTCACTACTGCGGTTATACCCCTGCTGTCTATGATATTTCTTCACTTGTGAATTACAACGCTGAGAACATAATTTCAGTGAGATTGGATAATTCCGACAGAAGTGATGTTCCCCCTGGAAAGAAACAGCAAGACTTGGATTTTTCATATGATGGCGGTATATATAGACAAGTGAGATTACACAGGGTTAACCCCTTATATATTACAAATGCCGTATTAGAAAATAAAGTTGCTGGTGGTGGTTTATTCGTATCCTTTGATTCTGTATCAAAAGATAAATCCCAATTACGTATTCAAACCCACATCCGAAATGAATATAATGAATCTAAGACTTTTACTCTATGCCAAAAGCTATTTGACAAAAAAGACCGTTGTGTCAGTGATACCTATAATACCTATGAGTTAAACTCTTTAGAAGATGCTCATTATATACAATCTCAGGTAGTGATTAAACCAAATCACTGGCACCCTCACTCACCTTACATGTATAAATTAAGGACAGAAATCTTGATAGATGGTGAATTGATTGACCTTATAGAGACTCCTTTGGGGATTAGGGATTTTGAATTTACTAAAGATAAAGGTTTTCTTATTAACAATGAGCATCTAAAAATATCAGGAGCAAATTATCATCAGACTTTTATTCACGTAGGCAATGCAATGTCATCTAATCTCCTTAAACGAGATGCAAGAAAGCTTAGGGAAGCAGGAATGATTCATATTCGTTCTCATTACCCATTTTCAGAAGAGTTTATTGATGAATGTGATCAATTAGGTATAACATTGACCATAAGCAATCCTGGATGGCAATTCTACGAAGAAGGGATATTCAAAGAAAGAAGTTACCAAAATCTAAAAGATATCGTTAGATGGCTACGTAACCATCCTTCAATCATTATTTGGGAACCTATTCTAAATGAAAGCGTTATGCCAGAAGATTATCAGCTACGAGTTAATGAGATTGTTCATGAAGAATTGCCTTATGGTCCTTGTTATACTGGTTCTGACCAAGGATTAGGTGATATTTCATACCGTAAATTCGACCCTTATATGTTAGGTCCAAAATCAGAGAATTTTGACCCTGAAGCCTATAAAATCATAGATAAGCAAATTGACAAACCAAGATGGATTAGAGAATATGGAGATTATCCAGATAATTTTGTAGACCAAAGCTGTGCTTGGCGGGTACCTAGAGGTTGGGGTGAAGATATCATGCTTAAACAGGTTAGACGTATGATATGGAATAAGAACCCTTGGATGACTAACTACACCTATTTATATAACGATGCCAAATTATGTGGATTTGCCATGTGGCCGGGTATTGAACATAATAGAGGTTATCATATTAATCCTTGCTGGGGTGGATTCTTAGATTTACAGAGAATACCTAAATACAGTTTTTATTTCTTTAAGAGCCAAAGAGAACCTGATGACTATTTGGATCTCGTAGATTCTGGTCCAATGGTATATATCGCTAACAGCTGGTCTGAAGTAAGTCCTGATGATATAACTATTTTCAGTAATTGTGATAAGATAAGGCTTTATCATAATGATAGATTTATTGAAGAAAGGGAGCCTGATAAGATTAAGATACAACATCCTCCTTTTACCTTCAAGAATAATTTTTATTTTGGCAGAGAACGTTCTGAAATCAGAGCTGAAGGTATTATTGATGGTAAGGTTGTAGCTTCAGACAAGCGTTATTCTCCTGGAGTTCCTGTCAAGTTACATTTAGAAGGCGATTATATGGGACTTAATCTCCAAGCTGATGGATCAGACTTATTGTTTGTAAGGTGTATAGTCCATGATGATAAGAATAGCATTACTCCTTTGGCACTTGATAATCATGATATTCTTTTCTCTATAGAAGGTCCATGTAAAATTATTGGAGAAAATATTAAACGTCCTGAATTAGGGCAAACAGGTATCCTGATTCAATCAACTACCCAACCTGGAAATATTCATGTAAAAGCTGAACTTCTACATCCACAGAAATACGAAAAGATAGCAGTTAAATCTGGTTCTATAGAGATAACCACTTATTAATTAGTAACTTTCATTTCTTAACATCAATATAAAAAAGATAGAATAGGTTCAGTGAAATATCTAAACCTATTCTATCTTTTTAAATACTTGTAGCCATCCCCAAGATTATATTATCTGACAGCTATTATCATCTTATAAAATATTATTTTCAAACATTATGGTTTCGGTAGTTTGATTTCTTGTCCAACATAAATTTTATGTTTATTTGAAATATCATTCAACTTTTGAATGGTTGGTACCATATCCAATGTATTATAGAATTTCTCACTTATAGTATTAAGACTATCCCCAATTTGCACTGTATAGCTTGTTGGTATATCCTTTGGATTTATGGTTTGTGTCTTTGGTAGTGTTATTGTTTCAGTATCTTTTTCTCCACTTTCTAATCCACTTTTGGATGTTTGTCCATCATTATTGCTATTAGCATCAGATATTTCCTCACCTAATTCATTATTAACCATGATGCTGTTTTCATTTTCCAAGTCTATGACTTCTTTTTTTATATTATTATATTTTTCTGTCATGGTTTTCATAGCTGCTTGTAGATTATTAAGTTTTTCAATGTTATTCAATAATCCAATCCCCATAACAAGGCAGATAAGAACTAAACCGCCGCACAATATAGATAACATATTGATGAATTTCTTTTGATATAGATCATCTTTCCTTTGTTGTTCTTTCTTTCGGAATGTTTTAATGATATCATTATCCTCATCTATATCTTGCTCATTCTTTTCTTCCTTTTTAGTTTTATTCTCTAACATATAATTATGCATAGATGGATTCTTGTCATAGTATATATAATAACCTTTTTTCTCTACTAACTCACCATTTTCATATGCAAAAAATGAATCCTCTTTTTCCAGAGGGTCAACAATATATAAAACTTGTTTATCATCAATAAAATTCTTATTATGGTGTTCTTTCAAAAAAGAGGTTAATAATATACCATAGCCTGGTTGGGTATACATCCAACCAACTACACTGTAATCCTCAAAATACTTCCTTATTTTTTCATAGACATGGTACCATGTTCTTTCTGTTATACATAGATCTCCATTAACTTTCTCAGCATAATCACCTTGAATTGCACCATCTATTATGACTATTACATCATCCTTATAGGTATAATATTTCCCTATTAAAAAAGCTATCTGTTCAGATGATGTTTCTTCTGCTGCAAATTGATGCAGGTATGAATATACATAATCTTCCATGTAGATTCTATTACCCTCTCTGGCATCACCAATTTGACGAACATTTTTGGGAAGTGATTCAAGACCCTCTAGATATAATTTATTATTCTTATAATTTTCATTCATAATTCCCACACCCCATAAATACATTAAGTATATGAAGATAATAGCACATATAAATAAAAAATTTTATCAAAGCTTGTCTGTGAAATAGTTTTTTATTCGATACTAAATTTCCTTTTTTTGGAAAAAGTGATTTAGTATAGATCTTGATGCATTTATATGAAGATAATTGGTATTTATTGTAAATTATTTACAATATCTATTCCTTTGGTTTAATTAACTATTTTTTTGCTAAAAATATATATATCTAACATTAATATTCAATTCAATAGTTTATCTAGCTATATGTTTATGACTAAAATCCATTAAAAATTCTAAGAAAGTAGGCTGATAAAAGTGAGATTAAAAAGAAATTCCGAAGAAATTCATTATTATAATGTCAAAGATATATCTGCTATTAGTAATTTTTCTAATACGTTATTTAATCTTATAGAAAAGAACACAGATATCAATACCAGTATTGTTATTTTATGCATAGGAACTGATAGAGCTACAGGTGATTGTCTTGGACCAATAGTGGGATATAAATTAAAAAAGATGTTTCTTAACAATGTAACGGTTTTGGGAACATTAAGTAATCCTGTCCATGCCAAGAATATTGAAGAGACCGTAAATAATATCAAATCCAATTTTAAAAATCCTTTTATAATCGCTATAGATGCCTGCCTTGGTAAAATGGATCATATCGGATATGTAAGCATAGGAAAAGGCTCTATTAACCCTGGTGCAGGTGTTAATAAAACCTTACCTCCTGTTGGTGATATGTATATAACTGGAATCGTAAATTTTTCTGGTTTCATGGATATGCTTATATTACAGAACACTCGTCTCAACACTGTTATGGGTATGGCAGACTTTATTGCCTTCGGCATAAGAAGAACCATCAATAACTTGAAGATATCTGTTGGATAAGCATACTAACCTAAAGCTTGTCTATGTAGGTTTTAAATAAATGGTTACTAACATTTTGAACCGTTATGTTTTTCCCTAATATCTTACCCCATATGTTAATAGTATAATTACATACACTTTTCCTTCTTTGAAAATATGTATGTGACATTTTTATTGATTGTATGGAGCTTGTTTTAACTATAGATTGTTTTTTCCTGAATCCACCATAGGACATATATGCTAACTGGTCAGATATACCTATGCCAGTATTCTTAAACTGCATATGACCAAGTATTATAGCTAATCCTAATAATAGTAGACTTATAAAACCATATTGTACTTTATAGGTTACTATACATACAATTATTAATGTTAATAATAGTTTCTTAAGAACAAAACGAATATAGGCTTTTTTGGGTGCGTTGTCTATTTCACCATGATAATTAAACTCAGGCATCAAGTCATTGATTATCTTAACTCTTAAATCATCATTACAAAATGGAAATAATACTGCTCTTTCCCCTTTTTCGTCACCATATCCGATACTTTCGATCTCTATGGTGCTTACATGAAACAACTGCATTATGAATTTTTGTTTTATATGAATACCCTTAACCTTCTTCTTATCGAATGTATAATTTTTTTTACTTATTAAACCATGGCTTATGTGTAATTTATCATTTTCCACATAAACACTATAGTAAGAGTATTTTATACAGTTCTTGATAAAAGATATAATCAAACTGATTATGAATACTCCTAAAACCAAACCTACTATTATATAAGCGCTAAATTGAAACTTATTAATGTATTCTAGACTATCAAAATTAGTCATGTCCTCAAAATCATCCAAGTAGTTATATAATGCTAAGATGATCACTAGACCTTGAAAAACCGAATTAGATGCAAGTGAATAAAGAATCAAATCTTTGAAACCTAGTTTATACTTGCGTTCATTGGAGCTACTGTCATCTAAAATATTAGTTTCTTCATTATCATGTAGTAATCTTTGTTTAACCGCCAATGCTTTTTCTTTAGTCAGAGTCAGTGTTATTTCACTTTTATCTGCCTTGACATTTTCTGTATCAATTTTAATTTTTGATAAACTGAAAATACGTTCAAACAGCCCCTGAGAAATATCAATAGTCGTTATTTTCTCTATAGGCACTTCTCTCTTATTAATATTCATTATTCCCTTTTGATAAAATATGGAATTCTCACTAATATAATATGTTGTTTTATACCATGCCAATACATAGAATAGGACAAATAGGATTATTAATCCAATAATTATTAGTATAGAAATCATGAATCCAAGTCTTTTATTTACGTAAGTGAAAATCAATATGATTATAACAATTTGGCTAATTATCCCACTAAAAATCTGTTTTAACACATGTAAGGGATGGTTTCTCTCTACATCATTCAATACTTTCACCTGCTTCTACGACACTTGCTAAATTCTTGGATATCTCTTCTGCTTCATCGTTAGTCAATGCAGGAATCTCATGCAATCCTCCTGCTGTATTAAGTCTGATTGTTGATAAACCATACCTTCTATGAATGGGTCCTTGATTAACATCAAGAAATTGCAATCTAGATATGGGAATTATTATTTTCTTTCTTACAAAAATACCATGAACCAATTCGATTTTATCATCAGAAATACTATACTTCCATTCCTTATATTCAATTAAAGGAAATAAAAAAGCATATAAGAGTAAGTAACCGTTAATTATTACGGTAAGTATATTTATAATTAATCTTTCCATTGTATTATTGATAATTGGCATTAGAAATCCGTAGATTCCAACAAAATATATTGCTGCAAATATGACTAAAAATATGGTTCTTGCTATAATCCAGGCTTTTACAGCTTTTTTATCTATCTTTTTGTAACTCATTGTATATCTTTCCTCCTAAAACTACCATATCCTTCTATTTCAATATAAATTCCAATGTAACTGGATTATGGTCAGTGTATTCAAAGTCAAGTTGATGACCTTTTACACTTACTATATCCACATTAGGTGATACAAGAAAACCATCAATGACACTTAGATAATTCTCACCTTTTTTATAAGGTATATCTACTGTTCTATTAGTTGGAACATTCTTATCTGCTCCCCATTTAAAACCTTCTGGTTTGAAGTCTTCTGGAATCTCCTTAAGCCACTCTGGCCACTCCCTGCTTGATTCAAATATATTAGAATCCGTACCTGGTATAGCATGATTCCAATCACCTGCAACTACAACATAATTGCCTTTTTCATATTCCTTGCTTATGTACTCTTTCAAAAAACCTAACTGTTGTTTTCGTATGACTCCACCTTTGTCATATGCCGATAAGTGTGAATTGAGTAGAACCAGTTCCTTGCCATCTTCAACAGGTAATCTGCTTTCTATGAAACATCTGTCCAGAAGTGCCAATTGTCTCGGCCACTTCTCTTTTCCTGGATATCCATAACGATTAGTTTCATCTATCTTATATTTTCCCAATGTAACCAAACCTGATTTTACACTGCCATGAGGTTTTGCCAGTGGTACTGGTACCCAAGGAACTTTATAATTTATACAATACGTTGAACTATAATCAGTTAAGTTTTCTTTCAACTGTTCATATTCATTGATATTATAGCTTCTAGTTGCTTTTATATCAACTTCCTGAAGTAGAATGAAATCTACAGTCTGAACTTCAATGAATTCAGTAATACCCTTAAGATTTTCTAATGTCTTTTCTTTACTTTTTGACCTTGAACCTGTACCCCCATCCATAAAAAAGTCTTGTCCTGCATCCAGTCCACAATAACCAATATTAAATGTTAATGCTGATAGTTTAGTTTCTTTTGGTAAGATATTATTCAGGTTATTTTCAACATTAAGTGATATGACTTCTTTTGGTTTATAATCTGTTACTGTCATAAAAACGAAGTATATTACAACAACTAAAACTAGTAGTACTACAATGATACCTAACACTTTCAAAAACCTTCTCAACATAATAAAACCTCCATTTTTTATTGGATTAATCCTCAGGCTTAATAATTATGCTAGAATAATTGGATTAATATAGTTAAATAAATTTTATCATTTAATATTGATAATGTAAACTAATCTAAAGTTTAAGTATAAGTACATAGTAAAACGTTTCTATTTCATATCCTTAATTAATAGAACTTTTCTATAAGATAACAAAAGTCCCTATTTAGTTTATCTATAAACAGGATGTTAGACCTGTGTAACTAAACAGAGACATTTTTTAACATTATACTATTAATTTTCTATTTCTATTTCATTTTCTATCTCAAAATCATTCTCTACAATGCTTTTATTTATTTTAGGCTCTATACCTTCATTTTCTACAGTAATATCATTCTCTACAATAGTATTGTCTACATTATCATACCTATTATTATATCTTACTTCTTCTTCATACTCAGTTTGGGTATCATCTTTACCATTTACTTCAACTGTTTTTTTTACTTGTTTTAAAAGTATCAAACCTATGATAATTAATATCAACGGCATGGTAATACTACCAATGGCTCTTCTTTGGGCATATGTGAGTCTATGAATATATAGCTTTACAATCAACTCATTAATCAATATTAGTGTTCCCAAAATAATCATCCCATAAGCTGTATAGCTTTTCTTAATGTTAAAATTAAATATTGGTTTGTTAATAATTACTTCGTTATTATCAATTTTCTTTTTCAAATGATAAGTATCGAAAAAACTATAAAACCATACAACTAATAATACTAAAGGTAATAATGATGAATAGAACATCATACTTGATACGGCAATAATACCAAAAAATATTGCCATCATAAATAATCCTTGTTCCATGAATCCTAAATACATGCGTCCTGCACCTGGAATCAATGAGAATACGAATGCCCAGAATCTATTGTAGCTATAGTTAATATTTGTAGCATTCATTGATTCGTAACAGTTCTTACATAATGATTTATTACCATCAAAACAAGTACATTCTGCACATATTATTTTTCCACACACTGCACACTTGTACTGTCCATCTCTACTTGGATGAAAAAAGCATTTCATATTATTCCTCCTCAATAAAATATTTGAAACTTATTCATTACATCAGCTAGAATATCGTTAAAGTTACATATTGTCCTTTGAAACCCATCAGCAAAGAATATATTAGTATTCAATGCTAACAGATTAGTGACTAATACAAAAACACCTGTACAAATAAGACTACTGGCTAATTTCATTTCAAATGAATAACTCTTGCGTTTTGCTATGCTTCTACCTGTTTCTGGTTGCAGAGCAGCTTCCATAATCCTATCTGTCAGATAATTATTTCCTTTTATGGATGGATGATTATTAAGCAAATTAATGGTATCAATATCTACTTGTTTGTTAAATTCTTCATGTTTTTTGCAATTCAATAATCTCACCTCCAAAACCTTCCTTCATTAGTTGTTCCTTTATCTGCTTTCTTCCTCTATATAATCTGGTCTCTATAGTTTTTACTGGTATATTTAATATAAAAGAGATCTCTTTATAACTTAATTGATTGAAATGATATAATATAATAATGGTCTTATATTTATCCTTTAAGCTGTAAACAGCATCGTGCACCATCTGCTGTCTTTCTTTATATATAATAATCTGCTCTGTATTATGCTTGGAGCTGAGTTCTTTTACTGATTTATCCATGATGTTGGTTATGTTGAATATCTTAGGTTTATTTCTTCTATTCCAATCAAGACAAGTATTTATTGCTATCTTATATAACCATGTGGATAATTTACTTTGGTTTTTGAACCCTGAGAGATTTCTATATACTTTTATAAATATTTCCTGACATAAATCTTCAGCCTCATTATAATCATCAGTAAATTTATATGCCATAGTCAGAAATTTGCTTTGATATTCTTCAACGAGTTTTCTAAAAGCTATTTGGTCTTTTTCTATTAAATTTTTTATGTAATCATCCAAATAACCACCCTCTTTTTGAAACTCACTCATTAATTAATTAAAATATCTCCGTTATTAGCATTTATAGTGATTATATTATCGGAATCACCTATTGTAGCTTTTACTGACTTCTCATTATTATCCTCTTTAATATCAAAATCAAATACTGAATCAATGTTACCATAATTGGACCTTAATTCAAAAACAGCTTGTTGATCGTTTGGTATATCAATATTGACATTTCCATATCTATTAACTATATCTATTTTATTAACATTAGTATTATAGTTATCTATATCAATATCTCCATTCTCACTTTTAATCTTGATATTACTGTTTATCTTTTCTAATGAAATATCTCCATAATTATTGGATAATTCTATATCTGAATTAATGTTCTTAGCAGTTATTGATTCATTACTGGTTTCAATAGTAACCAATCCTTGTACATCATCTATTTTTACGGAAGCACCTTCTCCATTTATCTCCAGGTTCTTACCTACTTTGTTACCATCTATATCACCATCTTCTTGGTCTATGATAACATTTCCACTGATATTATCAAAGTTAGTATCACTATAGCTATTTCTAATATCTAAATCACCATCTATATTTTCCACATTGACATTTCCATTTTTGTTCTTTATTATTGTGGAACCTGCTACAGTTTCAACTTCAATATCACCATACTGGTTTTCAATTATTAATTCATCACCAATATTATCAACTTGAATATCACTGTTATTAGTCTTTATAGTAGTTCTTCTGTCAACTTTACCAACATAAATGTCACCGTTTCTATTAGATATATCAACTTCCATATTTTTAGGTATTTCAATTACATAATTAACATGAGAATATGTACCTCTATAATTAAGAATATTATTCTTAGTCTTTATAGCCAATGTATTGTCTTTCTTTCTATCTATAGAGACCATATCTTCTACTAACTCCATAGCTGTTTCTTTTTCTTCAAAAGTACTTATGTTAAATACTGCAGTTATTAAGATATCTTCTGTATCAGTTCCTTGTATCTCGATATTTCCTCTGTTATTATCTACTTGTATGTTAGTAAGACCAGTTGCTTCTTCGGTATAGTTCTTAGTTACTTCATACTCATCTGTTATATTGAATATTCTTCTAAAACCGTTCACTGAATCATTACTGTACATATAGATACTGGATATAAGAAAAGAAGAGCTATAAATTATTACCAGCAATACAATGGATGTAACACTTACTTTTAATTCCATTGTCAATTGTTTTCTTTTATAATACCAATCAAAGAAAAGAAATTCCACACCAATTAGCATTATGCTTACTGCTGAAAGAATTCTTAATATCTTATTAATATCTATATACATAAAATTACTAATAAGAAGAATGATACCCAACACTATGAGCGTTATTGCCAAAGTAAAAGTACCTAGTTTTTTATGTTTCATTTTAGAATCACATTCCCTTCATTCATTAATCAAAAAAGCTTACATATGTTTAGACGCTAATTTTTCTATATACCCTTCAAAAAATTATAAAATAATATAAATTTATTGTAAAAGCCGTTAAAATGCCCATACTAGACAATTTAACGGCTTCTTTTATAATATAACAATCACCATATCATATTCTTTCTTAACTATCCAATTTCATATCTCCATATTTAATCCAGCCAATTTTCCTAAGACCTTCTGATAAAGCTAATGTCATAACAGCTGGCAGAACTATATGCAAGACAATAATCTTGGTTATGAGAACACCTGGAGATTCACTTTCAACCATTGTATCCCATGTCATAATCTGTCCTACTAAACCAGATGTCCCCATTCCTCCACCATAAGCATTATTTTTCATCATGAACACTTTTGTTGAAATTGGACCAAGTATTGCACTAACTACAATAGGGGGTATCCATATCCTTGGATTCTTAACTATGTTAGGAACTTGCAGCATTGAAGTCCCTAATCCTTGGGCTATAAGTCCATTAACCTTATTTTCTCTATAACTTGCTACTGCAAAACCTATCATTTGTGTAGCACAGCCTACTGTTGCTGCTCCAGCCGCTAGTCCATTAAGGTTAAGAATAATTGATAGAGCAGCTGAGCTTATTGGTAATGTGAGAATCATACCCATTAATACAGAAACCAACATCCCCATGACAAAAGGCTGCTGTACTGTAGCAAATTCGATAATGTCCCCTAACCAATTCATAAAAGCAGATATGGATGGACCAATTATAAGTCCAATACTACTACCAGCTATGATAGTTGTTATAGGTGTAAGTATTATATCTATTTTGGTTTTTCCTGATACCAGCCTTCCTATTTCTATACCGACTATAACTGCAACAAAAGCCCCCAGAGGCTCTCCAGGACCAATCAGCAGAACATTACCCTCAACAAAGGCTTGTCCGCTGGTGATTTTACCCGCATAGGCACCAACCAGTCCTGTAACTGCTGATGAATACATGATTAGACTTGAGGTCTTTAGTTTATGAGCTATTCCAATACCAATTCCAGCTCCTGTCAATATACTTGCAATAGAGCCTATTCTTGATAGTGTAATTCCAATTACATTATCACCTATTAGGGATCCAATCTGTTTAATGATTAATCCAACAATGAGTGTAGAGAATAATCCCATTGCCATACCACTTAATCCATCAATAAAGTACCTATTGACTAGTTTAGTTAGAATACCTTTTTTCTTATTTTGTTTATTCATGTTATCCTCCTGTAAATTCATATGTCTTGTCACATATAATTAAAATTTTTTATATTAAAAATCCTTTTTTTTGAAGTTGCTTTTCAACTAATTCCAGTGTCTTATTATTGTTCGCTTTTATTAAATGATAATGCTCACCGTTTTTTAATCTCATAAGAGGAATTGATTCATCCTTTTGAAGTTTTTTAATAAAATCATCTATATGCTTTCTTGATGATAGCATAAGGTTAGCAGTTATTTCCCCATATACGGGATGAATAACCATTACATTAACTATGGTAGCGCCAAAATCAACTATGGTTTCCAGTTCTTCCCTTATATCTTCTTTGGTATGTTTGACAGCTAATAATTTTGTATATTCTTTTTTACTTTCATATATCATATAACCATTGGATGTAGATATAATTTTACAGCCTTTGGCTCTTAATAATGCTATATCCTGCACTATTACTTGACGACTTACTGAAAAAGTTTTGGCTAATCTAGAGCCTGTTATTGGTTCAGCACTTTCAGTTAAAAGTTTTTTGATATTATTTCTTCTTTCTAGTCCTTCCATAATCTTCACCTCTTGTTTAAAATTATAAATGGTCTATAATAATACTTCTGCTTTTTGTCCTATCATAATTTCATTTCTTGTTACTAATGAATTATAACATAATATTTTAACTCCTGCATCATTAGCTTTTATTAAAGTTTTTGCAAATGTTTCATCTGTTATGTAATTGGGCGTAAATTTATGTATATCATTCATCTGTATCAATAAGAACAAGTAACCTTCATATCCATTTGCGATAGCATCGATTAACTCCTCCAAATGTTTCGTACCTCTTTTTGTAGGAGCATCTGGAAACATTGATAACCCGTCTTTTTCTAATGTGACACCTTTTACTTCTATAAAACCTTTCGCGTTACTTCTTTCAAAATACATATCAAATCTTGAATTTTTATATTTTTGTTCTCTTTTTACATAGTTAAGATCAATTAGTTCTGGTATCTTATTTTGCAAAATTGCTTCATGTACAACTTCATTTGGTACCTGCGAATCAATATTTATGAGCATATCCTTTTTGTAAGCACTTATTAGTGAATATTTTGTTTTCCTATTTGGATTATTGCTTTTTTGTAAAAATATTTTGGTTCCCTCAGTAAGTATTTCCTTGCATCGTCCTGTATTTTTCACATGAACTGTTTCTGGATTACCATCTATCAGTACTTTTGCAATGAATCTGTTGGGACGTTCAAGAAAAACTCCTTCTACTATATCTTCATAGATCATATTTATGTCCTTCCATTATTTTTTTAAATAAAAGCTAGTAAAAAAACTCACATTATTATTATAACATGATTGTAAAGAACTTAATTATATAGTTTTTGCCATCAAAAATATAAGAAGATACTAGATGCTTCTAGTAAATATAAAATTAAAGGTTGATGCTTAGTTATAATGCATATATAATAATAGCAATACTATTTAATTAATTGAAGAAATATAAATTTTTATTTATAGAGAGGATAATATTTATGTTTAGACTTTGGGGAAAAGTGTACAAAAACAATAAGATGTTAAAAGATACTGTGATTGAACTTAATGAAGAAGGTTTATCAAAGGATGATCTTACTTATGATTGTCTAGATAAGATTTGCTATGAATTTGATTTACAACATCCTATGTGGTTGAATGATAATAATAAAGATTATCCCGCATATGGCAAAACATCTTTTAAGCAAGATCATTTTATTGAACAAATTGATTTTGATTATCTTGAAATAGAGATTATTGATGACGAAAAAGAGAAAAAGAAAAGAAGAAAAATAAGAAGATTATAAAAATTATCATATTAGAGCTAAAAAGGGACTGTCGGATAATACATTTTTGGAGATGGCTACAAGTTTCGGAAGATAGACTAGGTTTAGCTTCCTTAATATTGATGTTAAAATGTATTATCCGACAGCCCCATATATTTTTTATCTAGTACTAGATAATATATTTATCATTTTTAGCTGGTCTATTGTCAAGTTCAGCTTTCTTTTCATCATAGCCTGGTCTTCCAAACATAGCATATGTTGCATTTTTACCTTCTTCTACACCTGGTTGGTCAAAAGCATTAATGTCAAGTAGTTCACCTGCAAATCCAGTAGCTACTTCAAATAAGTATAAGATTTGGCCAAGTGTGAATTCATTTACTTCTGGTAAAGTAATAGTCATATTTGTTTGACCTGATTTCAACAAGGCGTATTCAGTTGCCATTTGCTCAGTTTTAATTAATTTATTGTGAGTTTCTCCACCTAAGAATCCAAGGCTAGGAATATCACCATAGATCTTTGGAATATCTAAAGTTGTTTTGTATTTATCAACACCAACAAATACTATAACTTTATCTTTTGGTCCTTCTGAGTATAATTGAACTTGTGAATGCTGGTCTGTAGCTCCTAATGCTCTTACTGGAGTTTGTCCTACATTAACAACATTTTTATCATTATCAAATTTCTTACCTAGGGATTCTGCCCATAACTGTGCATACCAATCTCCAATATATTTTAATGTATCAGCATAAGGCATTATAACTGATATATTCTTACCTCTTTTCATAGCTAGGTAGTTAAGAATTGCATACATTGAAGCTGGATTCTTGAATGTATTATCATTTTTGCATAATTCATCCATATAAGCTGCTCCAGCCAATAATTCTTCAATATCTATACCACACATAGCTGCTGGTAATAAACCAACTGGTGTAAGTTCTGAAAATCTTCCACCAACTCCTGCTGGAATAATGAAACTCTTGTAACCTTCTTTATCAGCTATTGGTCTAAGATTACCGTTTTTGGCATCTGTTGTACAAACAACATGTTTTTTGGATTCTTCTTTGCCTAATTTCTCTTCTAACATCTCTTTAATAATCATGAATTGGGACATTGTTTCAGAAGTGCTTCCTGATTTTGTTATAACATTGAATAAAGTTTTATCAAGCTCTATAATATCAAATAGAGATACTAACTTTTCAGGATCGATGTTATCCATTACATATAACTTTGGATAACCGCCTCTTTTTTCTTTTGACAGTTCATTATAATATGGATGGTTAATAGCTTGTTGTACTGCGATTGGTCCTAATGCTGAACCACCGATACCAAGTACTACGAAAGTATCAAATTCATCTTTAACGCTTTCAACATATGCATTAATATCTTTAACGATATCAGCTTGGTTATATGGTAAATCTCTCCAATCCATACCACCATTAGCTCGTTTTTCTACCATTGCTTTTTCAGCTTTCTCAATTTGTGCTTGTAAATCAGCAATTTCTGCTTCGCTGATACCGTTCTCTCCAACATAAGATGTCATCATATTATTAAAATCTAATTTTAATCTCATGCTTTCTTGCCAGTCTTTTTGTTCAAATCTCTTGGACATTTATGTACCTCCTAATATTTTTTATAGTAAAGTCCATTTCATAATTATTATTTGCAAAAATGTATGAAACTTTCCTTGTTTTTTTATTAATTTAAAAATGAAGTAACGTCTACTATCATTTATTGTTATTATATGACAGCATAAATTATATATAATATGAATAGCTTTGTAAATAGTAAAGAGCTATTTAATTACATCTATTCCTTTTGCTTTATATCTTTCATAAATTGCTTCTTTTAGATTAGAGTCTGTTATAATATGATCTACATCATTGAGATCGCATACTTTCAGTAAGGATACAACTCCAAATTTACTGCTGTCGGCTAATAATATCTTCTTGCCAGAACGCTCTATAAGCCTTTTCTGTATTGGAATAGTATCAATCTCGAATTCTGTTGCTCCTTCTTTTAGAGATATTCCACTTACACTTATAAAACATATATCTATATGAAATAGATTAATATAATTCTCTACAAGCTCACCCTTTAGAGACTTGTCCTTAGTATTAACAATACCACCTAGCAGTATTATTGTATAATCCAGTTCATCTACTAATTCTTCAACTACCAATATTGAATTAGTCAGTATAGTCAATTTCTTGAATTTGTTTTTTAGAAGTTTTGCTATTTCTAACGTTGTAGTTCCATTGTCAAGAGCTATTACAGATTCTTCAGATATAAATCCCATTGCATTTTGGGCTATATTTACTTTTTCTTGGTTATGGCTTTTTTCCCTTATTTTAAAGTCTATTGATCTTGGGTTTATTTGGTCCAGCATTGCACCACCATGTACACGATGTAGAAAACCTTCTTTTTCTAAATGTTCTAGATCTCTTCTTACTGTTTCAACTGAAACACCAAAAAGTTCTATTAAATAAGAAGATTTTACGGAATTATTTTTTTCTAATAAGTCTAGTATAATTTTATATCTTTCTTCTGCTAACAAAACTCCCATCTCCTCTAATCAATTAAATATGTATTATCTGTCACTTTTTCCATTTTCACTGCTATTTTATCACACTTAAGGCTCATAAGCAAAGCAAATATTCCAACAACTAAACAAACTATCCAAAAAATCATAACACCATTCCAACTGAATCTATCCACCAAAGCACCTGTAATAAATGCAGCAAACCCTGCTGCAAGGTAGGAACAAAAATCCAAAAATCCAGCTATCGAAGATGTTTTATTATATTTTGCAAAATGTAATGGAATTACACCAAGCAATAAAGTGTTAGCTCCATACATTACTGCAGATGTTAAACCTAAAAATATAAGAGCGATTATTATATTGTAGGAACCTAATTTCACGAATCCTATTATCATGAATATACTTATCATAAACAAAAGATATATTGTCCTTTTTTCTTTGTGTTTCAATTTTTTATTCAGGAAACTGGCAAACATCATACCCAATAAATTCATCACAGGTATGAATATAATGAATTGAGTGGTTTCAGTAATATCCAGATTCTGTGTCTCCATGAATAAAGTTGGTGCCCATAATGCAATAGAATCTTTTATTATCCCTTGTACAAAACAGGCTAAAACTATATATATTAATTTGGATTTTACTATTACTTGTAATAGACTGTAGTTACTGTTGTTTTTTATAGCTGTAGCCTTAGAATATTTATCACATATATACTTATCTGCTTCTTTTGGTGTATCTCTAAAAAATGAAAACCATACTATTGAATATATAAGTATGATAATACCTGGTATCCAAAAAACAAGATTCCAATTGGATTTTGCTATAATAAGTCCTGAACCTCCCCATGCTAGTATATAACCTCCTACCATTGAAGTTGAGATTCCTATTGAAACAGAACTTCTTTTTTCATATTCATACCAATTGGTTATAGATTTTACTATGGGTCCCCATAAAGTTGATTGGGCATATGCATTTATAACCCATAAAACCATCATTAATATATATGCAGTACTGAATCCAAAACATATATTGCATATAGCTGTAGTGATTAATCCAAAAAAGACTATTTTTCTAGTTGATATCCTATCTCCTATTTGTCCATTGATGAGTTGTCCAAAACCGTACACCCAATAAAATAGACTACCGATTAACCCCATGGACCCTTTTGACCAACCAAAAGTATCTTGAATCTGAGGAATGGCTACTGATAGGTTAACCCTTCCAAAGTATATACTAGCATACGCAGCCCAACATAATATAAATACTCTTATTTGTGATTTACTTAATTTAAACATATTAATTAGAACATCTCCTTTTTAATCCTTAATTAATTCCACATATATACACATATATACTTATAAAACCAATTATTTTTATTCATTATACCATAATTTGATGTAATATCAACTTATTTATAAGTAGTTTTTAAATGTGCAAACTATATTTACACATTTATACCACCACATTTACACATTTATTCATAAATTATCATTTATATTCTTGTTTTCCCAATAATAATGTGCTATAATTGCTAAAAATATTACTTTGGAGGAGGATATCCATGAAAGAAGAATTACGTTTTTTTGAGGTTACCCCTAAGATTATACTTTCTGATACAACTGCTGAAATTAAAATCAAACCATTAGCAAAATACGAGACTTTTGATTCTGATACCGATATAGAAGTCGCTTATTATCCTTTAGAACATTTTTCTACTATTGGTGAATATAACTATCAAGAAAAGTATATGGTCAGAGCAAAAGATGGTGTTATTAAACTGACTCAACATTTTACAGGAGAGCAAGAACATATAATTAAAATCACTGATACTGCAACTAAGAAATCTTACACCTTCAATTTCTATTCTGTCAGGTCAGATTTATTTAATAGAATACCATATAAAGGTGACTTACATATGCATAGCCATCACTCGGATGGTAAGGAATCCCCTGGATTTGTAACTGCGTCATGTAGAAAAATTGGATTTGATTTTATGGCATTAACCGATCACAGGAAATATTATCCTTCCATAGAGTGCCAAGAGAGTTATAAAGATATTGATCTTGATATGCTTATTGCTAGAGGTGAAGAAGTACATCCAGAAAATAATAACGTTCATATTATTAATTTTGGTGGAGATTTTAGCGTAAATGAATTCATGAAAGAAAATAAAGAACAGTATTATTCAGAAGTAAAGGATATTGAAAAAACTATAGATATCCATGATGAACATGCAAAATATGAATGTGCTTCCA
>NZ_BTPU01000105.1:0-10092 GCF_036985595.1 Vallitalea maricola
GAATTTTTTCTTTTAACAACATTGTTGTTAAAAGAAAAAATTCCATTACCAATAATAAAAGAACAATACAGTATATCTAATTATTTAGACACCAAATGCACCAAAATAGACCAAACAATAGAAAGGCAAAAACAAGTAATAGAAAAACTTAAAGAATATAAAAAATCAATTATAACAGAAGCAGTAACAAAAGGGTTAAATACTAATGTAAAGATGAAACATAGTGGTGTTGAATGGATTGGAGAAATACCAGAGAATTGGAAAATAAGGAAGATAAAATATGAATTTAGAATTAAAAAGAATATTGCTGGAAGAGAAGGGTATGATATACTTTCTGTAACTCAACGAGGTATTAGAATAAAAGATATAAGTAATAATAATGGACAATTAGCAATGAATTATTCTAAATATCAACTTGTTGAAATTGGTGACTATATAATGAATCATATGGATTTATTAACAGGATTTGTAGATTGTTCTAAATTTTCTGGTGTTACAAGTCCTGACTATAGAGTATTTTATCTAATAAATTCAAATAGAAATGAAGAGTATTATAAATATATTTTCCAATGTTGTTATTTCAATAAAATTTTCTTTGGATTAGGACAAGGTGTTTCTGGATTAGGTCGTTGGAGATTGCAAACAGATAAATTTTTAAATTTTATTATTCCTGTACCTCCAGTTGATGAGCAATTAGAAATTTATCAATATATAAATAGAAAATTAATTAGTATAAACAAAGCAATATCTAAAAAGCAACAACTAATAGACAAGCTAACCCAATACAAAAAATCCTTGATATACGAATGTGTAACAGGTAAAAAAGAGGTGAATAACTGTGGATGAACAAATAAATGAAAAAAAATTTGAGGAAGCTATAGAACATTCTCTAATAACTAATGGTGGATATAAAAAAGGTGATCCTAAGAAATTTGATAGAAAATTAGCATTAGATAAAGAAACTCTTATAAATTTCGTTAAGAAGACTCAACCAAATAAATGGAAGAAACATTGCTTAATATATAATACCTCAGCCGAAGAAAGTTTTATCAATCGTTTTTGTAAAGAAGTCAAAACAAGAGGTTTGTTAGATGTTCTAAGACATGGTTTTAAAGATAGAGGAACTCTATTCAAAGTATGTCACTTCAAACCTGAAACCGCATTAAATCCTGATAGTGTAGAGTTATATGAAGATAACATTTTACACTGTACAAGACAATTACATTATTCAGTATTTAATGAGAATAGCATAGATATAGTGTTATTTCTGAATGGTATCCCAATAGTATCAATGGAACTTAAATGTCAATTCACTGGTCAAAATGTATTAAATGCTATTGACCAGTACAAGTTTGATAGAGCAAGCAAAGATACAATATTTGAATTTAGAAATAGAGTATTAGTTCACTTTGCAGTTGATTTATATGAAGTACATATGACAACCAAACTAGATGGAGTAAAAACTTATTTCTTACCATTCAATCAAGGTTCAAAAGGTTGTGGTAATATTGGAAGTGCTGGTAATCCAACGAACTATGATGGTTATCAAACAGCTTATCTATGGGAACAAGTACTCTGTAAAGACAGATTATTAGAGATTATACACAAATATATGCATCTTGAAAAAAAAGAAAAGAAAGATGTAAAAGGTAAAAAGCATATTGAAGAAACTATGATATTTCCAAGATATCATCAATTAGATGTAGTAACAAAATTACTAGCAGATGTTAAGAAAAATGGTGCAGGTAAAAATTACTTAATACAACATAGTGCAGGAAGTGGAAAATCCAATTCAATAGCATGGTTAGCATATAGGCTTGTAGGATTACATAATAATGATGATGAATCAATATTCCAGACAATAATAGTAGTTACAGACAGAAGAATATTAGATAGTCAACTTCAAGATACAATATACCAATTTGATCATGTACCAGGGGTTGTAGAATGTATAGATAAGAAAAAACACTCAGTTGATTTGAAAAATGCTATTAATTCAGGAAAGAGAATAATTATAACAACGCTTCAGAAATTTCCTGTCATATATAAAGAAGTTCAAGTAAACAATAGAAACTTCGCAATTATAGTAGATGAAGCACACTCAAGTCAAACAGGTCAAGCATCTAAAAAATTAAAAAAGGCACTCGGCAATACAGAAGAAGTACTAGAAGCATACAGAAAGATAGAAAACGAAGCAGAAGAAAACCAAAAGGATGAAGAAGATAGATTATTAGATGAACTTGCATCACATGGACAATTAAAAAACTTATCATTCTTTGCATTTACAGCAACACCAAAAGGAAAAACATTACAGATGTTCGGGGAAAAACAATCAGATGGAACGTACAGAGCTTATCATATTTATTCCATGAGACAAGCAATAGAAGAACATTTTATATTAGACGTATTGAAGAATTATACAACATATAAGATGTATTATAAAATAGCTAAAAAAGCAGCTGATGATCCTGATATAGATACAACTAAAGGTGCTAAAGAAATTGCAAAATACGAAAGTTTGCACCCTCATAACTTAGCTCAAAAAACAGCCATCATGATAGAACATTTTAGAAGTATTACAAAGAATAAAATAGGCGGTAGGGCTAAGGCTATGGTAGTAACATCTTCAAGATTACATGCTGTTCGATATTTATTTGAATTTAGAAGATATATAAAAGAAAAAGGATACAAGGACTTAGATGTATTAGTTGCATTTTCGGGAACAGTTAAAGATGATATTTATAATGAAAAAGATTGGACAGAAGAAGTAATAAATAAAAATAAAGATGGCGAGACAATAAAGGAAGATGAATTAAAAAAGTATTTTCATACTGATAAATTTAATATGTTGATTGTAGCTGAGAAATATCAGACAGGCTTTGATGAACCATTATTACATACAATGTTTGTAGATAAAAAATTAACTGGTGTAAAAGCAGTACAAACATTATCAAGATTAAATAGAACGATGAAAGGTAAAGAAGATACCTTCGTACTTGATTTTGTTAATACATCAGAAGAAATGCAAAAATCATTCAATCCATATTATCAAGCTACAATATTAGAACAAGAAACTGATCCAAATGTTATCTATACTTTGAAATATAAATTAGATGAATTTCAAATATATCATCCTACAGAAGTAGAACGTTTTGCAAAAACATATTATAGTAAAAATAACAGGAATGCTCAAGCAATCTTAACAGCTTGTATAAAACCTGCATTAGATAGATATAATGCAAAAGAAAAAGAAGAAAGAGAAGAATTTAAGTCAGCGCTATCAAGATTTGTTAGAATATATTCATTCATAATACAAGTATGTAGAATGTACGATAAAGACATGCAAAAATTTTTCGTATATGCTAAGTTCTTATCAAAATGTTTACCAAAAGGTGAAAATGAAAAAGTAAATATATCAGATAAAATCATACTAGAATATTATAAGTTATCAAAAACATTTGAAGGTCAGATTATTCTTGATAAAGATGGTGACTATATTCCTAATGTTAAAGGTGGTATTGGAGGAAAACAAAAGAAAAAAGATCCTCTCTCAGTAATTATTGATAAAATGAATGATAGATTTGGCACAGAATTTACAGAACAAGACAAAGTGTTAGAGCAGATGAAAGCAGATTTCTCAAAAGATGAAAAAATAGTTAATGCTGCTAAAGCAAACGATAAATCCTTATTCAAATATCTATATGAACAAAAATTTAAGGATGTAGCAGTAAATAGATACGAAGCAAATGATAAATTCTTTATGAGTTTATTTAGTGATGAAGAAAAAATGAATTTCATAATGAGTATGATGTCAGAAGTTATATATAGAGAGCTAAGAGAACAATAACGTTATAATAAATTTAGTGTAGTGAAAGAACCTTCCATTTTATAAATGTAGAAGGTTTTTTTATATAACGGATGTGACTTGAAATTGGAGATATTAATTAAAGAATATAGATTAAAGAAAGATTTATCAATAAGAGATTTAGAAAAAATATCAAAAATTAATCGTTCTGTTATATCAAGAATTGAAAATAATAAAACCTATTATCCTAATATATATACGGTTTGTAAATTAGCTACCGCACTAAAAATATCCCTTAATGATCTAGTAAAATATTAAATGGTTGCTCCAAAGCAACCAAATGTATATTATAATATAGCCATATTAAAGAACTACTTAATATGGGGTAGGGCAAGTTAATATACATATTTAATTAAGTATTAGTCAAATGTTTATTCATAATTAATCAAACATTAGTAGCTCTATCTCCACTGGAGGAATGGATTTGAATGAACAGCTATTACAGGTAATACAAGAAGAACTTCATCAATATGAAGTGGATGACATTAAAATAGACATAATTATTGACATTTTAGATAGACTTACTGATGAAGGCTACAGCGATAAACTGTAGCCAATTAATACGCTAATGGAAAACGAAATACCCTATGTATAGCTAGATGATACGTTTTCCAAATAGCCAAGATTTTTTTAAGTAAATATCTGTAGTTTAAACTTTTATACTTTATGTTTTATATGTATTAATTATGGGTTGCCTTTTAAAGTAGGTGGAGAATACTTTTTTCCAGTTAATTTATCAAATACAATAGTTTCATTTGAAGTTGAATGATATTCGTACCTATTATAATTTACATAAATAAATGTAGATATTATTATACCTAAAGTGATAATTATACCAACTAGAAATTGAACAAGATTATTTTTTATATAACTCATTTGTTATTTTTAATCCTCCTATTCTTCATATAAATCATTTGTTATTCTTAATCCTCCATTAGGTGCATATGCTGTTCCTTCATTATAACCTTCTTTTGGATAATGAATATCATATGTGTATTTATCTAGATATTCCCATACTTCAATGTCTCTGTAATGATTTTCTGGAACAGTAACATGAACCTCCCACTCTTTAACATTTGATTCACCATTTTTTCCACCGATTTTCAATTCAATAACATCAAGAACATCCATACTACCTTCACCATATACCTCCCAATAAGATGTAGTAGTTGCTTTAAGTTTAAAATCTGTTACTTTACCGTAAACCCTATATGGTGTTCCATCAGTCTTATCATACGCTCTATTAGTTTCTTTTTTCCAATTTTCGATAGTAATTTCGCCCCTGTCCGAAGAACGTCTAATCATTAAAGGAACATTTTTATCTTCTTTAGGCATAACATAGGTTAATGTTCTTGAAACAAGCTTACCTTCATCAGAATTATCATATTTAGCAAGCTCATCTGTGTCAGTAATTGTAACTGTGTACACATCAGTTGTAGGATTAGAGAATGTTTTTATAGCCATACCTTTTTCCATATAAACCATCAATTCATCATTAACTTTAGAAGATGGGGCATTCTTAGCATAAGCCATTCCGGAACTACTTAGTATAAACACAAGTACCAATAATAAACTCAATTTTCTTTTCATTACAAATTCCTCCATTAATCTTAATATATTTTATTTTTTGTATATATTGTTACAAAAAATATTATATCATACACCCAATAGCGAAATATGTAGAAATTTGCAATACCTAAATTAATTTAATAATTAATAAAATATTTAATTAATATTATGTTTTTGCTAATTCTTTAATAATTAAACCTATATTCATATGAAAACCTCTTCAAATATTTATATGTTTTATGTATAGAGTATTTAATATTTATAAACAAAAAACAGAACTACATATGTAGCTCTGCTTAAATGTCAGATAAATATAATGTTGTTGAGCTTATTTTTTATTGCGATTTTTATAATTTACTTAAATCAATAGCATGTCCTAATAGTTTCTGAAGCCATTCAATTTTTTCTTCTGTCAATTCCTCATCTCTTGTAATAATACCTTTGTCTATTAATAAATCATGAATAGCTAATGATAATTTTTGTGTATTATCGTTAATATTATTAAAATTAGGATTACCCGTATTTCCAATCAAATAATCAACTGATACATCATAAAAATTAGCAATTTGTTTTTTTAGTTCATCATCTGGTGTTCTTTTGCCTGTTTCATATTGATTGTATCTAGCATCAGAAATACCTAAAATAAGAGAAACTTGTTTTTGGGTTAAACCTTTTTTATTTCTTAAGTACCTAAGTCTGTTACTAAACATATTTAAACACCTCATAACAATTATATATTAACAGGATGTTAAGAACAATAAATTTAACGAATTGTTAATAATTACATTGACACTAACAAAACGTTAGTATATAATAAAAACTAACAAAATGTTAATTGGGGGTAGTTTTTTGGAAAGAGAATGGTTAAAACAAGCTAGAAAAAAGGAGAATTTAACTCAAATCAAGTTAGGGAAAATGAGTGGATGTTCAGGAGCCTATATTAATCAATTAGAGAGTGGTGTTAGAAATCCAAGTGTATCAATAGCACAAAAAATTAGTAAGGTACTAAATTTAGATTGGACATTTTTTTTTACCAATAAAACTAACAAAACGTTAGTAAGAAAGGATTGAGTTAATTCGGGATATTAGACAACTAATACTACATACATTAAATAAAGAATACTTAGGAGGGGTTGTATATGTCAAGAAAACCACCTGAAATTAAAGTAGTATGTAAATTTCCAGAAGGGGAAGAGAAAGAAGGTATACAACGTATAAATGATGCTTTATGTAAATTTTATGCTGATCAATTATTAAAGGTTGTAAAAGAAAATTATCCAGAGCATCAATGGTATGACGCATTAGATTATTTACATAATAGGTTAGAAAAACAATTTATAGATGAAGGATTAATTAATAGATAAGATTTAAGTTATCTAATATAAGTTATATCTAAAGAGATACTAAGGATAATTATACATAAGATTAATAAAAATATCAGAAAGATAGGAGGGAGTAAATCAGTGAATAATGTTAAAACTAAGGACAAGCAATCAAGAACTTGTGCTAACTGTGTCAATAACACTAAAGATGGTTGTATTGCAATGAGTAGGAAAATAGGTACTAATTGCTTTGCTTGGTGTGATAATCGGGAACGCATTCGCAGGATAGACGATATGATTAATTATTCTGGTGGTTATCTGGTTAGTCAGAACAATCGGCCATTGTTAACACAGAAAAGAAAGTTAGTGAAAGCCATGAATGAGACTAAAAAGAATGACAAGTTTAAAGTAATTATCTAGCAATTAAAATAGTAAACCAAGAGCAGGAGGTAATACAGTGAAAAGTTATAAAGAAATTGCAGAAATGTTAGAGAAACACATTGATAAGCTGATGATAAACGTTAAGGAAGCACTTTCAAAAGACGTAGCATACACAATGGAGATATGGAATACTTCAATAATTAGATCAGATAAAGAAGAAAACAAATTCTCCACTAATGAAAAGTTAAATCTCTATTCCAAGATGCTTAGATATGCTGAAACTCTTATGGAACCATCATTAGACACCAAAAATCAATATGGAGCTTACAGAGGAATGTATGTATTTCATATCTATACAACAATGAAAGAAAATCTAGAAGAACTACAGGGCATTAACAAAGAAGCTGATAAGGAGCAAGTCAAGTTGAATGATGATATTAGAAGTAGTGTTGATTTTATTGTATTTTCATTGATACGTGATGAATATACAGACCAAGAAGTAGAGACAATCTTATCGCAGGTGAAAGAAATAATGGCAGACCCTAGTAAGCAACCAAAGTTTATCAACTGTAAGAAGTGTGGTTATAGGTTCTGCCAAGAGGAAGATAATTATTGTACTTCATGTGGTAATAAGATGTGATTACATATTCAAGAAGTGAATTGTTGAGACATTTTTAAGAAGTGATTTAACTTGCATTAATTATATCAAAATTATATGTAGTAAAGAAATAGCATAAGTTATACAGTATGTAGTTTTACAAGTGATTTTTTACTATATGAGTATAGAAAAAGGGAGATGATTTTTTTGAAGCATGGTAAAAGACCAACCAGAAGACAAAAGCAGCTAATTACATCTAAGAGACTTAATCACAATAACTGGCTAGTAGTTAAAGACAGCAGAGAAACATTTGACATTGTTCACAAGACTTCGGGAAAAGTGAGAAGTTATCCCAAACTAAAAGGAGTGATAGTTTAATGTGTGTTGTAGACATCATCAAATCTACAAGAGAGCAGCTAGGATTGAATCAAAATGAAATAGCAGTGAAGATTGGAGTCGCACCCAGTACATATGGGGCATACGAGAGAAAAGAAAGAAATATGCCAGATGATATTATTATCGCTCTTGCAAAGGAGTTGGGTTCTCCATCAATTATGGCTGAATACACCTATGAGAGAAATACAGAGTTCTTCAATGTACCACTACTCAATAATGTTGACACACATCCACATATAGTAATTGACAGCCTGATTGAAGAAGCCAGTGAAATGATAAAGGCTTTAATGGTTATCAAGAAGATAACCAAAAACAAGACCAATGTATCACAGTTCAACCAAGAGCAGTACAGAGAGTTACTGGATGCAGAGGAACAAGTAGGAGATGTATATTCAGCTCTTAAGATGCATTTTGTAACAATGAGTAAATACGGTGTCAATGTTAAGGAAATAGAGAAAAGATGTAATAGGAAACTAATATTCAAAGGCTATATAAGTGTAAATAGACAAAAAAAAAGCCCTTATATAAGAGCCAATAAATAAAATATGTTAAAGAAATTATACCATAGATTAATTAGATAAGGAAGGTGCTATTTTATGAATGATCAATCAATGAAACAAATGGTGTTAGTGAATGAAATCATGAGAGTTGCTCTATTGGTAAACAATCTAAGCGAACATGACATTTTTACTAAGTATTCTGGACATGTCAATGTATTTGAATGCAGGATATATGAAAATGGGTGGACTAAGAACGCAGATTCTACTAAAGAGTTTGAAGCAAGGTTGAATAGTGATGATGGAGGTCTATCCATCCTTACTGCAACAATCAATTACCTCAAAGATTTGTACATGGATATAGATGTAACCCAGTTGGCAAAGGAAGGAGTTGAATGTTTTGTATAGCAGATACTTCGTGTTGGGAATCACCACTGGAATAGTTTTAGTATGGACTATCAAGAAAATCAAGAAGTACAGACATGAAAGGAAAAAGTGGAAAGCATTTGTCACAAGGATGAATGCCAAGTTGAGAGCAGAACAGATGAAAGTTTGAATCAGTATCTAAGTATTGCATTGCAATTAACAATATAAAGATAAGAAAGGGTGAAAAACATGAGTGATATTGATTATTTTAACATTGCCAAGATGGCACAAGGAGCATTGATTGAACAGTTTGACGTTGAATTCGAGAAAGTACTGGACAACATAGCTGACCCGAACACAGCAGCAGAGAAGGCTAGAAAGATAACAATAGAATTCTCCATAAAACCTAGTTCCAGTAGAAGGACAGCCAATGTATCATTTCAGACAAAATGTACCTTGATACCTGCTGCCAAACTTAAGACAGAAATAGCAATAGGTAGAGACTCAGACGGAAAACTGGTAGCAGAGGAATTTACAGGAGGAATACCAGGACAGATGTCAATCAATCTTGACGGTAAAACAGATGAAAGTGACAGTGAGAATGACAAAGTAACAAGACTCAATGAAGCAAGGTAAATCAAATAAAATAAATCTTAGGAGGAAAACGTTATGATAAAACAAGCATTAGAATATTTAGTAGGATTAGGAAAGACAGAGATAAAGGAGATAGATGGTTTCAAATATGCAACCAACACTTGCAGGAAGATAGCTGATCCAGTAGTAAATGAATCCTTCCAACTAACAACCTTGACTGGTGTCATTGACTACGTTAACAATCAGATTGACGGACACATAGTAGGAGAAGGACTTACAATACATATCAAATCACCAAGTATAGTCAGAGTATATTCAAGACTCAACAAGGACAGGAACAGAGAACAGTTAGTAGAAGCCAAGGCAATATTACCACATGTAGAGTTCAACAGCTTCATGGATACAGAGAGCTTCAACATCATGTTACAAAGCTGTTTTGAACCTAATCTTGATATGCAGACCATGTTGAAAATCATAGGTAACATAAAAGAAGAAATGGTTCAG
>NZ_BTPU01000106.1:0-928 GCF_036985595.1 Vallitalea maricola
AGTAAAAGACGATGAAGAAGCCCCAGTGATAACTTTAGTAGGAAATGATAGAGAAGAGGTAACCTACGGAGGAGAATACAACGATGCAGGAGCAACAGCTTATGACAATAGGGATGGATATATAACAGAGGATATAGTGGTAACTATAACTAAAGACGGTAGTCTTGTAGATGAAATATCTACAGTTATGCCAGGAACATATATCTATCACTACAATGTATCCGATGAAAAAGGCAACGAGGCTGATGAAGTAACAAGAACAGTAGTAGTAAAAGAAGACGAAGAAGCTCCAGTAATAACCCTAGTAGGAAATGATAATGAAGAAGTAACCTATGGAGGAACGTATACAGATGCAGGAGCCACAGCCTTAGATAATAGAGATGGAGATATAACAGAAAAAATATTAGTAACTATAACTAAAGATGGTAGCCTTGTAGATGCAATATCTACAAATGAGCCAGGAACATATATCTATCACTACAATGTATCCGATGAAAAAGGCAATCAAGCAGAAGAAGTAACGAGAACAGTAGTAGTAAAAGAAGATGAAGAAGCTCCAGTAATAACTCTAGTAGGAAATGCATCAGAAGAAATAACATATGGTGGAACGTATGTAGATGAAGGAGCCACAGCCTACGATAATAGAGACGGAGATATAATAGAAAAAATACTAGTAACTATAACTAAAGACGGTAGTCTTGTAGATGAAATATCTACAGTCATGCCAGGAACATATATCTACCACTACAATGTATCCGATGAAAAAGGCAATCAAGCCCAAGAAGTAATAAGAACAGTAGTAGTGAAGGAAGATGAAGAAGCTCCAGTAATAACTCTAGTAGGAAATGTTTCGGAAGAAGTAACCTACGGAGGAACGTATACAGATGCAGGAGCCACAGCTTATGACAATAGAGATGGAGATATAACA
>NZ_BTPU01000107.1:0-283 GCF_036985595.1 Vallitalea maricola
ATCAGCGATTATGATATCTATAAAAGACCTTGGAGAGAACAAGCTGCCGGTTCCGATGAAGTTATATTAACAGATCCTTATATAGAATATGGTACTTCCATAAAGGTTATATCTATTATTAAAGCATTGAAACAAGATAATAGAATAATTGGTTATGTTGGCATAGATATCAAATTAGATAACATATTCACTATAATGGAAGATTACATTGTAGGGGAAAAAGGGATGAATTTCTTAATAAATAAGGATTATGAATATATGAATTCATAATCCTTATTTATTA
>NZ_BTPU01000108.1:0-3995 GCF_036985595.1 Vallitalea maricola
TACAATGATTCAGTACTAAGAGCTTTTGAAATAATATCGGAAAGAGAAGTTATAAGACCGAACATAGCAGGAATAATGGGTGCTTTTGGTGCTGCGATAATCGCAAAAGAAAGAGATAATGGTCTAGAAAGTACTTTATTACAAGCAGATCAGATAGATTCATTTACATTTGAAACAGATATGAAAAGATGCCCTTTGTGTAATAATCATTGTTTACTCACAATTAACAAATTCCCAGGTGGAAGAGAACACATATCTGGTAATAGATGTGAAAGAGGTGCGGGAGGAGAGAAGAAAAGCAAGAATATCCCTAACCTATATGATTTCAAATATAAAAGATTATTTGATTATAAACCATTAAGTGAAGAAGAAGCTAAAAGGGGTACTATAGGTATTCCAAGAGTATTGAATCTATACGAAAATTACCCATATTGGTTTACTTTCTTTACTAAACTAGGCTATAGGGTAATTATATCACCTAGTTCAACTAAAAAATTATATGAGGAAGGTATTGAAACAATACCATCAGAGTCAGCTTGTTATCCAGCTAAGATTGTACACGGACATATTATGCACCTTATAAGAAAAGGGATTAAGACAATATTCTATCCATGTATACCATATGAAGAAAAAGAAATAAAAGGTGCAGACAATCATTTTAACTGCCCAATAGTTACATCTTATCCTGAAACCATAAAACATAATGTAGAAGACCTAGAAAATGAAAATATTAAATTTCTTAACCCGTTTTTACCTATGGATAATGAGGAACGTCTAGCAGAAAGGTTAGCAGAAGAATTAGAAGGCAGTAGTATTAGCAAAGAAGAGATTTATCAAGCTGCTGGTTTAGCTTGGAAAGAAAAGATGAATGTCAGAAATGACATAAGGAAAAAGGGAGAAGAAGTTGTAAAATACTTGGATGAAACAGGTAATAGAGGAATTGTGTTAGCTGGAAGACCTTATCATATAGATCCAGAAATCAATCATGGATTAACTAATATAATAACAGATTTAGGTATGGCTATATTGACAGAGGATTCTATTTGTCATCTAGGCAATGTTAAAAGACCTCTTAGAGTATTGGATCAATGGGCTTATCATTCAAGATTATATGATGCTGCTGAATTTGTGGGCAAGAAAGGTAACCTTGAACTTGTTCAGCTAACATCTTTCGGTTGTGGAGTTGACGCAGTTACAGCAGACCAAGTTCACGATATACTCGGTGAACATGGTAAAATATATACTTTAATTAAGATAGATGAAGGTAATAACTTGGGTGCTATAAGAATAAGAATGCGTTCTCTAAAAGCTGCCCTAGATGAAAGGGATAAGAGTGGTATTCAACCTGTGAAAAAACAGATTAACCATGACAGGGTAGTGTTTACAAAAGAAGATAAAAAGAACCATACTATATTAGCGCCTCAAATGTCACCTATGCATTTTGACTTTTTTGAAGCAGGGTTAAAGAAAATGGGCTATAATGTAGTTATACTTCCACATGTGGACCCAGGTGCAGTTGAAGAAGGTTTGAAACATGTAAATAACGATGCATGTTATCCATCCATATTAGTTGTAGGTCAGATTATCAAGGCATTAAAATCAGGTAAATATGATTTAAATAATACTTCTGTATTCATTACTCAAACAGGCGGAGGATGTAGAGCTTCTAATTATATAGGATTCATAAGAAAAGCTTTAGATGATTTAGGCATTAATAGTGTTCCTGTTGTATCAATTAATGCATCTGGACTCGAAACTAATCCAGGATTCAAATTTACACTACCTTTAATACATAGAGCTCTTGTAGCAACAATATACGGTGATGTTTTAATGAGGGTACTATATGCAACAAGACCTTATGAAAAAGTAAAAGGATCAGCTGATAAACTATATGATAAATGGAAGCAAAAGGCACTCAAAAATGTTGAAAACGGCAGAATACATGAATTCAAAAAAAATATAAAAGGTATTGTTAAAGAGTTTGATGAACTCCCAATAAGAGATATATTGAAACCAAAAGTTGGAGTGGTTGGGGAAATACTTATTAAGTATCATCCAATTGGAAATAACAATCTAGTTGAAACACTAGAAAAAGAAGGTGCTGAAGCTAGTGTACCAGATTTATTAGATTTCTTCTTGTATTGTGCTTATAACAACAAATTCAAATATGAGAAGCTAAATGGAACCAAGAAAGGTTGGACTCTTAGTAAAATAGCTATAAAAGTTATTGAGATGTACAGGGAAACATCTAAGAAAGCGCTAAAAAATAGTAAACGCTTCAGAGCACCATCTTCAATTGATGAAAAAGCAATATATGCAGAAGAGTTAATATCTCTTGGTAACCAAACTGGTGAGGGATGGTTCTTGACAGGAGAAATGGTAGAGTTAGTTAAAGAAGGCGTAGAAAATATTGTCTGCGTACAGCCATTTGCATGTTTGCCTAATCATGTAGTAGGTAAATCAATGATTAAACCAATTAGAAAAAAATACAAAAGAGCTAATATAGTAGCTATAGACTATGATCCAGGTGCTAGTGAAGTAAATCAATTGAATAGAATAAAATTAATGTTATCTGTAGCTAAGAGTAACCTTGAAGAAAAAAATGAAGATAAAGTTATTGATAAGTATATAGATAAGAAGGACAAAGAAAAGAAAGATGATAAAGAATTACTTGCATTATAGATATAATCCATAATGGACACAAGGAGGCAGGCTATGAGTTTGAATAGGACACCTAGAGGAGATAGAGTGCATATTGCGCTATTTGGAAAAAGGAATGCAGGAAAATCCAGTATTATTAATGCTATAACAAATCAAGATATAGCATTAGTATCATCAGTAAAAGGAACTACTACAGATCCAGTATATAAGGCTATGGAAATACTTCCAATAGGTCCAGTTGTAATTATTGATACAGCTGGACTGGATGATGAAGGTGAATTGGGAGAACTTAGAAAGAAAAAGACGTTGGACGTTCTTAATAAGACGGATCTAGCAATATTAACCATTGATGCAGAATCAGGAATCACAGATTTTGAAAAAGGCATTTTGAATAGCATAAAAGATAAAAAGATACCTGTGGCAGGTGTAGTCAATAAAACAGACATCAAAAATATATCTAAAGAAGAATTGAAATCAATGGAAAAAGAGTTGTCTCTTAAACTAATTCCAGTATCAGCCATAGAGAATAAAGGTATAGAAGAGCTCAAGAATGAAATTATTAGACTACTTCCTGATAATGATAAAGGACATGAATTGGTTGGAGATATTATTGAACCAGGTGATTTTGTAGTATTAGTAGTTCCTATTGACACAGCCGCACCAAAAGGTAGACTTATTTTACCTCAACAGCAAGTAATAAGAGATATATTAGATAATGATGCAATCTCTATTGTGACCAAGGAGTACAAATTAAAAGAGACCATTGAAAACATTGGCAAGAAACCTAAAATTGTTATTACTGATTCTCAAGTTTTTGAGAGGGTATCAAAGGATACGCCTGATGATATTATGCTCACTTCCTTTTCCATATTATTTGCAAGATACAAGGGAGATTTAGTCAATTTAATAGAAGGTGCTAAGAAATTAGAATCATTAAAAGATGGAGATAAGGTATTAATTGCTGAAGGTTGTACTCATCATAGACAATCAGATGATATTGGTACTGTAAAAATCCCTAGATGGATTAAAGAATATACAAGTAAAGATATAAAATTTGAATTTTCTAGTGGTTTTAAATATCCTAGCAATCTAACGGATTATTCCCTAATAGTTCATTGTGGTGGATGTATGTTGAATAGACGAGAAGTACAGCATAGAATCAAAGTAGCACTAGATAATAATATACCTATAGTTAATTATGGTGTACTTATCGCTTATGTAAAAGGTATATTAGAAAGAACTATCCAGCCATTTCCATTAGTAAAGTATGGTCTTTGAGGAAGGTAGTATAAACTAATAATAGTAATTTTAATAGCCAATAAATCAGTACTGGT
>NZ_BTPU01000109.1:0-1823 GCF_036985595.1 Vallitalea maricola
CTCTCCTCGTATAATAAGTTTGTAGCCCAGTAAATTAGGTTACAGACTTATTCTTTTTTGTTATAGATGCGGGAGCATTCTTTTACATCTCTGAAGTTCTTTTCACTCATGCTGCTCATCCCTTTCACATCTATAATATTAATAGTTTTACTTTTTGCCAGGTATCCCAAATGCTATAATGATTATCATAAGAATCGTAGTTGTGGTCGCTGCCTCATCTCTCCTGCAAAGCATATTGCTATTGCCGAAAAAGCTTGCAGCCCGGACGATACACCTAGACTTATTACACAAATGCTGCATCCCAGTGTTAGCCTCCAGCAGGGTATTTTCACTGGTTAAATGCTGATAACGCGAGGTTTAGGCCGGTGTATTGGTTTGGGATAAACCTGGTTACTTTTCTTCATTCTTAACAGAAAGGTGGTGATGATCCATGAAGAAAATCGATTACCTGTCAACGCTTTTTGTGGGAATTGATATTGGTTCCCGAACTAACGTTGTTTCTGCTATTGACTTCCATCAAGAATATTTTATTAAAATGAAGTCTATTCCTAATGCTCAAGGTGGTGCTGAATTATTGGAGGATATGATTGCTGATGTCTTAAATCGTCATCGGGATTTTCACTATGTCATCATCGGTTTAGAATCCACTGGATTCTATGGTGTACATATCGCAAATTATCTATCCTCTTGCAACAAACTTGCACCTTTTTCTACCCATGTTTATTGTTTGAATCCTAAAGAAGTGGCTAATTACAAAGCCTCTTTTAATTCTTTGGATAAAAACGATGGGATTGACTCTTTTGTCATTGCTGACTTTGCCCGAGTTGGGCGTATTAACATCCAACCTTGGCGTGGTTCACAGTATCTGGCTCTGCAACGCTTAACACGTCACAGACTACACATCACTGAATGTATTGCCAGAGAAAAAACCTATTTGCTGAATAATATCTTCCTGAAATTCAGCGAATTCGCCATGCTTAAAAATGAAGAGCATCCTTTTTCTAATAAATATGGTGCTACCGCCGAAGCCTTGCTCACTGAATTTATGACCAATGAGGATTTAGTAAATTCTTCTACCGAAGAACTCATTGAATTCATTAGTCGTAAGAGCCGTAACAGAATATCTAATCCTGCTGAAACGGCTTCTCTAATACAAGCTGCGGCTAGGAACTCTTATATACTCGACAAATGTTTATACGAACCACTTACCGTTTCTATCAGCAGTTCATTTAATTGTATTTCGGCTTTTAAGAAAGAATTAAAAGCCATTGATGTTGCAATTCTTAGAACTGTAAAAGGCTTAAACCCTACTGAATACCTCATACTAAATTCTATCCCTGGTATAGGTAAAGTTTATTCGGCTGCCATTTTAGCTGAAATTGGAAGTATTAAATGCTTCCGAAACAACAATTCCTTGGCTAAATACTGTGGTATTGTCTGGAAAGAAAATCAATCTGGTAACTTCAAGGCTGACAATACGCCCATGAGCAAAGCTGGAAACCGTTATCTGCGTTATTACATTATAGAAGCCACTAACAGTGTTATCAGAAACTGTCCCGAATACAAGGCCTTCTATGACAAGAAATATGCTGAAGTTACCACTCATCAGCACAAACGAGCACTCGCGTTGACCTCCCGTAAATTTTTACGTATGCTTTTTGGACTGCTGGACAAAAGCCAACTCTACTCTCTGGACAAGAGTAGGTAATTCATAAATAAATACCAACTTACGTTTTTTCTTTTGAAAGACCGTAGGTCTATTAAAGTTACCCATTTTTTTCGGAATCATATGAATTTACTTCTTGACATATTACCAAATTGCT
>NZ_BTPU01000110.1:0-12538 GCF_036985595.1 Vallitalea maricola
AAGTAAAGGTCTTATTTTTATTATTTTTTATCTCTTTTTCTCTATAGAACATTTATCCAGTAATAGCGTATAATACATACTAAATAATAATATATATTATTCTATATAAGTTCAGTTAAATAATTGCTATAGACCCAGAGATTATTTAGTTCTATTTAACTTATAAGATCAACGAAAATCTATTGAACTTATTGAAATGGGTGTATAGATGTTCAAGTTCAACATATATATAAATTACTATGCTTAATAGATTAAAGTTTAGAGTGCAATAATTCTTGCATTTTGTAAGAAAAAAAACTATAATATATAGATATATTAGATTCATCAATAATTCAGTTTAAAAACTAGAAATACTAAATAAAATGTAAATAGAAGCGGTGATGAAATGCCTGATAAAATTTATATGGATTTATTAGAAGTAATAAGAAAATACCACCCATCCGAAGATTTTTCCATGATTCAAAAAGCATATCAACTTGCTAAGACAGCTCATGAAAGACAGCTTAGAAAATCAGGGGAACCTTATATAATACATCCTTTGGCTGTTGCTCATTTGCTAGCTGAACTAGAGCTTGATAAAGAATCGATAATGGCTGGTATACTTCATGATGTTGTAGAAGATACAGAATATACAATAGAATATATTACACATGAATTCAGTAAGGAAGTTGCTCTATTGGTTGATGGAGTAACTAAACTGGAAAAAATCCCTTATTCTACAGATAAAGAAGAAATACAAGCGGAAAATTATAGAAAAATGTTTTTGGCTATGTCAAAGGATATACGTGTAATTCTTATAAAATTGGCAGATAGACTTCATAATATGCGTACTCTAAGATATAAGTCAGAAGAAAAGCAGAAGAAGATTGCTAAGGAAACATTAGATATTTATGCTCCTTTAGCTCATAGATTAGGTATTTCAAAATTTAAAATTGAATTAGAAGACCTATCATTCAGATACCTTAATCCCGAAGCTTATTATGACTTAGTTGAAAAGATAGCTAGAAAAAGAGATGATAGGATTAGCTTCGTAGATAAAATTGTTGTAGATATAAAAGGTGAAATAGATAGGATTGGAATAAAAGCAGAAGTAGACGGTCGACCAAAACACTTCTTTAGTATTTATAAAAAAATGGTTGGACAGAATAAGACCATTGATCAAATATATGATCTTTTTGCAGTAAGAGCTGTTGTAGAATCAGTTAAAGATTGTTATGGAGTCTTAGGTGTAATCCATGAAATGTATAAACCAATACCAGGAAGGTTCAAAGACTATATTGCTATGCCCAAACCAAACATGTATCAATCGTTACATACAACGGTTATTGGTCCAGAAGGAGAACCTTTCGAAATGCAGATCAGAACATATGAAATGCATAGAACTGCTGAATATGGTATTGCTGCTCACTGGAAATATAAAGAAGGTAAGACAACGGAATCAATGGAGCAGAGCGAAGAACAAAAATTAAATTGGTTAAGACAGATTTTGGAATGGCAGAGAGACATGTCTGATAATAAAGAATTCCTGGATGTTCTCAAATCTGATTTAGATGTTTTTGCCGATCAGGTATATGCATTTACACCTTCAGGTGATGTAATAGATCTACCGGCTGGTTCAACTCCTATTGACTTTGCTTATCATATCCATAGTGCTGTAGGAAATAAAATGGTTGGTGCTAGAGTCAATGGCAAAATAGTTACATTTGATTATAAGATTAAAAATGGAGATAGAATTGAAATAATTACTTCACAGAATTCTCATGGCCCAAGTAGAGATTGGTTAAACATCATAAAAAGCTCACAAGCTAAAAGTAAAATCAATCAGTGGTTCAGGAAAGAATTCAAGGAAGACAATATTGTCAGAGGTAAAGAATTAATAGAGAAATATTCAAAAGCCAAGGGGATACCCCTTAGTGATATAATCAAACCTGAATTTACACAAGCCGTTAAAAGAAAATATGGCTTCAAGGACTGGGAAGCTGTATGTGCTGCTATAGGTCATGGAGGCTTGAAGGAAGGACAGATAGTCAATAGGCTTTATGAAGAATATAAAAAGAAAATCAAGGTAACTAATAAAAATAGTGAAGTAGTTGAAGAAGTATTTGATATAAACCCTTCAACAGCAAAACAATCCAAAAGTGGTATTGTTGTAAAAGGTGTAGAAGATTTGGCTGTTAGATTTAGTAAATGCTGTAATCCAGTGCCTGGGGACGAAATAATAGGATTTATTACTAGAGGCAGGGGTGTATCAATACATCGAACGGATTGTAGTAACATCATTAATCTATCAGAATTGGAAAGACATAGATTGATTGAAGCTGAATGGCAAAGTCTGGATGAGAAAGAATCTAGTCGCCTATATCAGGTTGAAATTCAGATAATAAGTTCTAATAGAGTAGGTTTATTATATGATATATCAAAAGTATTAACTGAAGAAAGGATACCTGTAAAATCATTAAATGCTCGTTCTAATAAGGGTGATAAGTCTATTTTTAATGTAACTATGGATATCAATGGTGTTAATCAATTGAATAAACTTACTAAAAAGTTAAGAAACATTGAAGGTGTTGAAGAAATAATAAGAACCAATAGCTAGAAAGGATAAGTAGTATTATGAGAGTTGTTATACAGAGAGTTAAACATGCATCTGTAAAAGTTGAAGGCGAATTGATAGGTGAAATAGGTAAAGGGATATTAGTGCTAGTAGGATTTTTAGATAATGATGATATGAAAGTATATGATTATATGCTTGATAAAATAATTAACTTAAGAATATTTGAAGATGAAGATGATAAAATGAATCTATCAGTCAAAGATATTGAAGGTGAGATAATTATTGTTCCTAACTTTACTTTGTATGGTGATTGTAGAAAAGGACGTAGACCTAGTTATTCAGTAGCTGCTAAGCCGGATAAAGCTAGAATGATTTTTGATGAATTCATTAAGAGAGCTAATGAAAAATATGATGGCATAAAGCAAGGTATGTTCCAAGCTGATATGAAGGTAGAGCTATTAAATGATGGACCTGTAACTTTACTTTTAGATAGTGAGAAAGTGTTTTAGCATAGTGTTAATCAAATTGATAGTAGGAGAATGTTATTACTCTTAGCTATCTTTTTGTAAGAGGAGGATTTATAATGAAAGTTAAAACAATGATGTTAGGGATTTTGCAGACAAATGTTTACATTGTTTATGATGAAGAAAGTAAAGATGCAGTAGTTATTGACCCAGCTGGGGATGAAGATAGAATCATTAGGTTTATTGAAGAGAAGAATCTAAGATTAATGGGAATTCTTGTTACACATGGACACTTCGATCATATCGGAGTAGTAGATGCTATCAGGGATAATTATGGAGTACCTGTATTTACTAGCAGAGAAGAAGGGGAGCTTATGGCTGACCCTAATAAAAATTTATCCTTGAATCTTATGAGAAAAGTTGTTGCAGTAGAAAATGATGAAGTTGTTGGAGATAAAGATATTCTTGAATTTGGTGAATTAGTGTTTGATTGTATTGTTGTTCCAGGTCATTCACCAGAAAGTGTATGTTACTATAATAGGGAGAATGATATATTGTTTTGTGGGGATACATTGTTTGCGGGTTCTATAGGTAGGACTGATTTTTATGATGGACCCCAAGATACATTAATTAATAGTATAAAGGATAAACTTATGATTTTACCAGAAGAGACAAAAGTTTATCCAGGCCATGGTTTTCAAACAACTATTGGTTATGAGAAAAAGACGAATATATATATGTGTTAAGATTAATTATTTTAATTATATTGATAAGTTTAATTAAATAATGCTATAGAGCCAGTAATTATTTAACTATATTCAACTTATAAAATCAATGAAAATATATTGAACTTATTGAAATGGGTGTATAGCTGTTTAAGTCCAATATATATAGGAGTAAGATTTAATGTATTTATTGCTAAAAGGTCATGATTATGAATATGAAATCAAAATGCTGCTTAATTTATTTTATCAGGGAGAAAAATATGATATTGTAGAAGATATACCCCCTGAAGGTGTTACAATTGAAACAGTAGTTTGCGAGAATTATTTTAAAGCTGTTTATTATGAAAATGGTGAAATTATAGAAACTTCTTCTCTTGACAAGGAGTATATTAAAGATTTACCAAGTGAATCTCGAGAAAGAAGAAAACAATCAAAAAGGTTACTGAAGACATTACTTTACGATGTAGCTTCAAAAGTAACTGGTATGAAGCAGCCTTGGGGCATATTGACAGGTATAAGACCTACTAAGATAGTGTTTGATTTAATAGATAGATATGGTGATGGTGAAGATAAAATTAGAGAATGTCTTGAAAATCATTATAAGATATCTCCACCTAAAATTGATTTAATGATGGAAATTGTAAGAAGTGAGATGGGGATATTAAGTACTAATAAAGATGATGAAATTAATATATATTTAGGGATACCATTTTGTCCGACTAGATGTTTGTATTGTTCTTTTACGTCGTATCCAATAGATAAATGGATGTCTCGTGTTATGGATTATCTGCAAGCTTTGGAAAAGGAAATGGAGTATGTTTCAAAAGAATTGTTGGATAATAAGAAGGTTAAAACGATATATATAGGTGGTGGTACACCTACATCTCTAAATGCTGAACAGTTAGAAATATTTATGATAATGATAGATAAGCATTTTGATGTTGGATCTTTGGAGGAATTTACTGTAGAAGCAGGTAGACCGGATACTATTAATGGTGCTAAGTTAGAAGTATTAAAGAAATATGGCGTTACAAGAATTTCTATTAATCCTCAGACAATGAATGATAAGACATTAGAAATTATTGGTAGACGGCATACTGTTGAGGATATATATAGTGCGTTTTCTATGGCTAGGAGAGCAGGTTTTGATAATATTAATATGGATTTGATAATAGGGCTTCCTGGGGAGAATTTTTTGGATGTGAAAAAGACCATGGAACAGATTAAAAAGTTAAATCCTGAGAGTGTTACTGTTCATACTATGGCGGTGAAACGGGCTTCTAGGTTAAGAGAAAGTATTAGTGAGTATGATTTGATTAGTGATAAGACAATCAGGGAAATGATTGATATGGTTTATCATGAATGTAAGTTGGTAGGGTTGAACCCATATTATATGTATAGGCAGAAGAATATGGTTGGTAATTATGAAAATGTGGGGTATTGTTCTACAGGGATGGAATGTATATACAATGTTGAAATTATAGAAGAGGCGCAATCTATAATTGCTCTTGGTGCGGGTTCTGTTTCTAAGGTTGTATTCAGGGATGAGAATAGGATTGAGAGAATTGAAAATGTTAAGAATGTGGAGCAGTATATTGAGCGTATTGATGAGATGATTGATAGGAAGAGGAAGTTTTTTGCTTAAAAATTGTTATTATAAGTAGAAGAAGTGTGTTAGGGTTGAGAGGTATGCAGTGCAAATAGGCCGTAGATGAATAGATATCTATTCATCTACTCAGAATAAAATTCTTTTCTGATTTACTTGCAAAATATAAAGAAAATATAAAGAATAGTAATTAAATATTTACAAACAAAATAAAATATGTTATAATCTGATAAAATATTTAAAAATCTGTGATTGGAAAGAGTACTTTTCTGAATTTATTGCAGCGAGCCGTCGGTAGGTGTGAGGTACGGTATAGATGATGAATAGGAATGGCTCCATGAGATGCTAGATGAAAGGTTGTTGACTGAGTAGTTGATGCCGGGAACTCCCGTTATTGAGTTAGGATATCGATGTAATTCTGTATCTGAAAATATAGCATAGATTTGAGTGGTATAACGGTCTTTCGTCTCAACATGACGGTAGTACCGTTTTTTTATTTTTATAAGTTTATTATAAGAATAGACTTATAAATTACTGAATCTATAGTTGGGTGGCATTAGCGAAAAACCATTTCGTCCCAATAGGGGGCGAAGTGGTTTTTTGTCGTATTTAGAATTAAATGGAGGTAATGTGATGGATAAAATTAAACTAGTACCTTATGTGGAAACAATTTCGGGTGATACAGAGACACCTATAACTCTGTTTAAGAAATATGTAAAAGGTCAGGTAGGTTTTCTCCTCGAGAGTAAAGAACAGCCCAAGGGTAGATATTCATTTTTGTGTATTAATCCTTTTATAGTAATTAAAGCTTTTGAACATCAGGTATTCATTTGTGAAAATGGAGTTGAGAGGAAGGAAGAAGGTAGGGTTCTTGATATTGTTAAAACATATCTAGAGAGATACGAATTGAGTAATACGACTAGTATTCCTTTTGTAGGAGGAGCTGTGGGTACTGTAGGGTATGACATTATAAGACAATATGAATATCTGCCAAATGAAAATATCCACAAGATGAATTTACCAGATTTACATATGATGTTTGTTAAAGAATTGATTGCCTATGATCATTTTCTTAACAAAATAAATATCGTTGTTTTGGAAAAAGAAGATGAAATATCTAGTCTAAGAGCTAATAAGAGGATTAATGTTATAAAAAATAATCTACAGAAAAACATCAAATGCAATGAGAGATGCAACAATGGGGGGAAGGTTTCATTTCATAGTCATAGTACGCAGGAAGAATTTGAGAATGCAGTGAAAAGGGCTAAGGAATATATTTACGAGGGAGACATTTTTCAAGTGGTTCTTTCTAGAAGATGGAGTGGAAAAAGTGAGGTACCTCCCTTTGAACTTTATAGGAAACTTAGACAGGTCAATCCATCTCCGTATATGTTTTGTTTTAATTTTGGTGATTACAATGTTATAGGCAGTTCTCCAGAAATGCTGGTTGAATTGAGAAAGGGGAAAATACTTAATTGTCCAATAGCAGGGACGAGAAAAAGAGGCATGAATGATGAGGAAGATAAAGAATTGGCTGATGATTTACTTAATGATGAAAAAGAAAAGGCAGAACATGTTATGCTGGTAGACCTTGGTAGGAATGATATGGGGAAAGTCTCGAAGATATCTTCTGTTGAAATAAAATCTTTTATGAAAGTGCAGAAATATTCTCATGTTATGCATCTAGTATCGTTGGTTGGTGGTATAAAAAGGGATGATAAAGATATGTTTGATGTATTAATGAGTTTCCTTCCAGCTGGTACTTTATCTGGAGCTCCTAAAATTAGAGCAATGGAGATTATTGATGAGTTGGAGAAAGAAAAGAGAGGTATATACGGTGGGGCTATCGGATATTTTGGATTTGATGGTGATATGGATATGTGTATTGCTATAAGAACTATGGTGGTCAAGGATGATACATTATATTTACAGGCAGGGGCAGGTATTGTTGCTGATTCTGACCCTGTTAAGGAATATGAAGAGACCGAGAATAAGGTAAAAGGTTTGATAGCAGCTATTAATAGCTGATAATGATTATAAAAGGAGGGCTTAAAAATGATAATAATTATTGATAACTATGATTCTTTTACTTATAACCTATATCAATATATTGGTGAGTTTGAAAATGATATTAGAGTGTATAGAAATGATAAAATCACAGCAGAAGAAATATTGAAACTTAATCCTGAGAAGGTTATTATTTCGCCTGGTCCAGGAACACCTGATGATGCTGGTAACTGTCTTAATATTATAAAAAGTATTGCTGGTAAGATACCCATACTAGGTATCTGTTTGGGACATCAATGTATTGTTAAGGCTTTCGGAGGTAATATAACTCATGCTAAAACTTTATTTCATGGGAAAAGTAGTTTGATTAAACATAATAACAGGTATATTTTTAGAGGTATAAAAAATCCTTTAAAGGTTGCTAGATACCATTCATTAGCAATTGAGAAAGGAAGTTTGCCTTTATGTTTAGAAAACATAGCTTCAACAAGTGATGGAGAAATAATGGCTGTTAAACATAAGGAGTTAGATGTTGTTGGATTACAGTTTCATCCTGAATCTATAATGACAGATGATGGAAAAAAGCTAATTAAAAACTTTATAGGAAAGGAGTGCTGTATATGATAAGAGATGCTGTTAATAAAATAAAATCAGGTTTTGATTTGTCACAGTCAGAGATGATGGATTGTGTTGAAAAGATAATGACAGGAAAAGTTAGTGATACTTTAATAGCGAGTTTCTTGACTGCAATGACTATAAAAGGTGAAACAATAGAGGAGATTACTGGAGGTGCAAAAGTTTTAAGAAAAAAAGCTGTACCAGTAAATCTTAATAATCTATATACAGTGGATACATGTGGTACTGGTGGAGATGGTTTTTCAACCTATAATATCTCAACAGCAACATCAATAGTAATAGCAGCAGTAGGAATTCCAGTAGTTAAGCATGGAAATCGTTCTGTATCAAGTAATTGTGGGAGTGCGGATGTTTTAGAAGCATTGGGTATTAATATTGACCTTACTCCAGAACAATCAGAATTAATGGTAAGGGATATTGGTATATGCTTTCTATTTGCTCCTAAGTATCATCAAACCATGAAATATGTTGCACCAGTTAGGAAGGAGCTAGGATTTAGAACAATATTTAATATATTAGGTCCTTTGGCTAATCCTGCAAAAGCAAAGGCACAGATAGTTGGTGTCTATGATGAAAATATGATGGATAAGATTGCTCATGTACTAAGTAATCTAGGAGTTGAAAGAGCCTTGGTTGTTCATGGAAAAGATGGTTTAGATGAATTGACTATAACATGTGATAGTAAAGTGACAGAACTTAATAATAAGAGTATAAGAACCTATGAAATCGATCCATGTATGTATGGGATAGAAAAAGCCAAGATGCAGGATATTACTGGAGGTACAGCTCAGGAGAATGGGGAAATAATAAGGAAACTGTTGGATGGAGAAAAAGGGGCTAAGAGGGATATATTAATGCTTAATGCTGGAGCTACCATCTATGTTGCAGGAAAAGCAGATTCCTTTGAGAAAGGTATAAATATTGCAGAGGAAATTATAGATTCAGGAAAAGCAAGATTGAAATTAGAAGAATTTGTTAGGTATTCAAATAGTTTTAGATGAGGTGATGAAATGGGAGATAGAGTATACCTAGAAGACATTATAAAAATGAAGAAAAAGAGGATTATAAAAAAAGAATATGACCTTCATACATTAATACAAAAGATTAGTAAAGTAAAGACCAGACCATCATTTTATCATGCTATTAAAAAAGAAGGTCTATCAATTATTGGTGAAATAAAAAAAGCTTCTCCATCAAAAGGCTTGATAAAAGAAGATTTCAGCCCTATAGCTTTATCCGACATTTACAATGATTCAGTTGATGCAATTTCTGTACTTACTGAAGAAGATTATTTTTTAGGCAGAGACAGTTATCTTAGGGAGGTAAGTGAAAATGTAGATATACCAACTCTTTGTAAAGATTTCATTATTGATAAGAATCAAATATATAATGCTAAATTACTAGGGGCAAGCTGTGTATTACTTATTACAGCTATATTAGATAAAGAAAAACTTAATGAATTCATAACTATCGTTCATGGACTATCTATGGATGCCTTAGTGGAAGTTCATTCAAAAGAAGAAATAGAAAAAGCATTAGGTGCAGGAGCTAAGATTATAGGTATAAACAATAGAGACCTGAAGACGTTTAAAACTGATATAAGAACTACTTTAAAGTTAAGGAGTTATATTCCTGATAATTGTTTGGTTATTAGTGAGAGTGGTATTGACAGATTAGATTATATGAAAGATTTGAAGAAAGCTGATGTAGATGGAATATTAGTTGGTGAAACTTTTATGAGATGTGATGACATAAGTAAAATGGCTAAGGAGATGCGACTTGTATATGATACCTGATATAAAGATTTGTGGAATAAAGAACATACAAGAAATAAAGATAATCAACAAATACCCTGTAAACTATATAGGTTTTATATTTGCAGACAGTAAAAGACAAGTTAAAGAAGATGAAGTAATAGAACTTAGGAAACACATTAGAAAAGATATTAAGGTTGTTGGGGTATTCGTCAATGAAAATGTTGAATATGTTAATAAATTAGTACATTCATGCAGGTTGGATATAGTGCAGCTTCATGGAAATGAAAGTAACGACTATTGTAAAAAAATACGTTGTAAAGTATGGAAGAGCATTGCTGTAAGTGATGAGAGTAGTCTAAAAATCATTGATGCTTATAAAAATGTTGATGGGATTTTATTGGATACTTATCATAAAGGAAAAAGTGGTGGTACAGGTAAAGTTTTCAGTTGGGATTTGGTCAAGAATATTTCTAAGAGCAATCAGATAGTATTGGCAGGAGGTTTAACACCAGATAATGTAGTTAGAGCAATTAAAACAGTAAAACCTCAGATTATTGATGTGAATTCAGGTGTAGAAACTAACTTGAACAAAGATGAGAATAAGATAAGAGAGTTATTTGTTGAGTTATATAAGCTTAATTAAATAATTGCAATATAGCAACTATTATAAGAGTACAGGAGGACAAAAGAATGAAAAGAAAATTTGGCGATTTCGGAGGACAATATGTTCCAGAGACATTGATGTATCCTCTAAAAGAACTGGAAGAGGCTTATGAGAAATATAAAATAGATGAAGAATTCATTAATGAGTACAACTATTATCTTAAGGAATACGTGGGAAGACAGTCACCTTTGTATTATGCAGAGACATTAACTAATTATCTTGGAGGTGCTAAGGTCTATCTAAAAAGAGAAGACCTTAATCATACGGGAGCCCATAAAATCAACAATGTCATTGGTCAACTACTATTAGCAAAAAGGATGGGTAAAACTAAGGTCATAGCAGAGACAGGAGCAGGACAGCATGGTGTCGCAACGGCAACAGGAGCAGCATTATTCGGTATGGAATGTACAGTTTTCATGGGGGAAGAGGATATAAGAAGACAAAAACTCAATGTTTTCAAGATGGAGCTTTTGGGAGCAAAAGTACAGCCAGTAGTATCTGGTACAGGTACATTGAAAGACGCTACCAATGAAGCAATAAGACAATGGGTCAGATTAGTTGAAGATACTTTCTATGTAATAGGTTCAGTAGTAGGACCACATCCATATCCAACAATGGTTAGGGATTTTCAGAGAATAATTGGTGATGAAGCTAGACAGCAAATACTAGAAAAAGAAAATAAATTACCAGACACAGTAATAGCGTGTATTGGTGGTGGAAGCAATGCGGCAGGTATATTTTATCCTTTTATAGAAGATAAGGAAGTATCACTTATAGGAGTTGAAGCAGGAGGAGAAGGTATTGGTACCGGAAAACATGCTGCGGTGCTATCCGATGGCGCAGATGGAAAAGTTGGAGTTCTCCATGGTATGAAAACATATCTATTGACTGATGATGATGGAAATATAAAACCAGCTTTTTCTATATCAGCAGGATTAGATTACCCTGGAACTGGACCAGAACATTCATTTTTACATAATACTGGTAGAGCCAAATACGAAGCAGTAACTGACCAAGAAGCTGTACAAGCATTCAAGTTATTATCCGAAACAGAAGGTATAATACCAGCTTTAGAAAGTTCACATGCAGTTGCATATGCGCTGAAAATCGTACCGGAGATGACAAAAGATGAAGTAGTCATTGTTAATATATCTGGTAGAGGCGATAAAGATGTACAGACAATATTAAATGTCATATAAATGATTTTAAAGTATGAGAAAACTTAAGGACTTTACACTAACTAATATAATAATAGATAATGGAGTTGATAATATATGAACAGGATAACCAAAAAATTTCAAGAATTACAATGTAAGAATAAAAAAGCTTTTATAGGGTATCTAACAGCAGGTGACCCTAACATTGAAAAAACAGAAGAATTTGTCTATGCTTTAGAAAAAGGAGGAACAGATATTATTGAATTAGGAATTCCTTTTTCTGATCCTTTAGCAGATGGACCTGTAATACAAGATGCAGGACTCCGGGCATTGACTGCAGGTGTGACAGTTGACAAAATAATGGACTTAGTCAGGGATATAAGAAAAAACACGGAAATTCCTCTACTGTTTTTAGTTTATTACAATACTATTCTAATATATGGAAAAGAAAAGTTCATTAGAACTTGTGAAAAAATAGGTATTGATGGATTAATAATACCTGATTTACCTCTTGAAGAAAGAGATGAGTTAGAAGAAATAATGGATTATGAAAAAATTTGTTTGATACCTCTAGTTGCACCAACATCAAAAGACAGAATCAGAAAGATAATTGATGGATGTAACGGCTTTGTATATTGCGTATCATCTTTAGGAGTAACAGGCGGAAAATCTGATTTTTATTCAGATATTCAATCATATCTACAAGATGTCAAAGAAAATTCAAGTCTCCCAATAGCTGTAGGGTTCGGTATTTCTTGCAGGGATGATATAAAAAGATTAGAAGATCATGTTGATGGTGTTATAGTAGGTTCTGCTATAGTAAGAGAAATTAAGCGTTCAAAAGGGGATGTAATAGTTTTGAAAGAATATATTGAGAGTTTGACTAAATAATCAATATAAGTATAATAATATATCATAAGATAATAGGTCAAATTAAGGAAAATATTCACGGCAATCGCATGAAAATC
>NZ_BTPU01000111.1:0-20738 GCF_036985595.1 Vallitalea maricola
CTATATTTGGGAACATTATATTTATCCTTAGTATTATTGTAATTACCATTCATAGCTAGAGTTATATTCTTGTCAATACTCTTTAATCTATCGAATATGTATTTAATAATTTTGTATCCAATTAGTGAACTCACTATAATTAATAAAAGAATTAAGGATTTAACTATTACATATTTGTATCTATTCAAGATTTCAAATTCCATATAGACTTTAAGAATATCTATTCCAGCAATTAATAAAATAACAACTGCATAAACTCCTATTAAAGCCACCACATATTTTTTAATATTACTATCATTCAACAAATTTTTCATTGCTTATCACACCTTAAATCCCATGTGTAACCCAAACCTCTTATGGTTTTTATGTATTTTGGTTTAGTTCTATCTTCTTCAATTTTGGACCGTATACGTTTTATATTAACTGCAATTGTATTTTCATCTACATAGTTTTCATTAACATCCCATACGTTACTTAGAATCTGTTCCTTAGTAATAATAGTTAGAGCATTTTCCATAAGTAGCTTTAATAATTTGTATTCTGTGATTGATATAGAAATATCTTCATTATTCTTAGTTAATCTAGCTTCATTCAGATAAAATTGTATATCACCGGATATAAACCTTGTATAAGATTTTTTATCAATCCTTCTAAAAACAGCATTCATTCTGGAGATTAAAACACTTAATTTGAAAGGTTTTGTAATATAATCATCTGCTCCCATATCAAGACCTGTAACTATATTAATTTCTTCGTTTAAACCAGTAAGAAATATTATTGGCACATCACTTCTATTTCGTATATACTTACATAGCTCATATCCTGAACCATCTGGTAGATCTATATCTAATATAACTAAATCAAATAATTCATTGGAAACCATTTTCTTTCCATCAGATATAGTTTTACTTATTATAACATTATAGTTATTGGATTTTAATGCAATATGTATTCCATAAGCTAAAGAATTATCATCTTCCACTAACATTATTTTTTTCAATTCAATCTCCTCCCACAACATTTTAACATAGAATTAAGACCCTTAATATGATATACTGAAAAAAGTTTAAGTACAATTATTAAAACAATTATATTATTAGAGGTGAATCAAATGACTCAAAAAGAACGAATGCTCGCTGAACTACCTTATAAAGCATGGTTAGATGGTTTAGAAGAAGAAAGAATGGAAAACAAGAAAAAAATCTACTTATATAATAATTTATCCCCAGATAAAACAGAAGAGATGAAATCTACTATTAAAAGCATACTTGGAAAATCAGGAGATCATGTTTTTATAGAACAGCCTTTTCATTGTGATTATGGTAAAAATATTGAAGTAGGCGAAAACTTTTTTGCAAATTATAATTGTATAATGCTTGATGTAGGTAAAATAAGAATAGGTAAGAATGTAATGTTTGCTCCTAATGTAGCTGTCTATACAGCAGGACACCCTATTCACCCAGATTCTCGTAATTCTGGATATGAATATGGTATAGAAGTAACTATTGGAGATAATGTCTGGATTGGTGGCAACGTAATTATAAATCCTGGTGTAAATATCGGCAACAACGTGGTAATCGGTTCGGGCAGTGTGGTTACAAAAGATATTCCAGATAACATGATTGCTGCAGGAAATCCTTGTAAAGTGATTCGTGAAATAACGGAATCTGACCGTAAATACTATTATAAAGATAGAGTTTTTGACGTTGATGATTACAAGTAATAGATTATATTATACTTATTAAGAATAACAAAAAACCTCAATAGTGAGGTTTTTTTGGTTTATGTAAATGTTCTTAATATATAATACATTTTACCTTTATTATGTATCTGATAATAATAACGGTATATCACATTATGATTTTTTAGAATACCCATTCTTTTATGGTATTATCGTAAAACCACTGATTTATATCAGCATTGAAGGTAAGATTATCATTGGTTATTGTGATATTCTCTGGATACCAATCATCACTGCCAACTTTTTTTAACCATACTTTTGTAATTACAGTATTAGGTAATCTGGAATATTCTACCCAATACCAATCATTATCACCTTTTTCAAAATCATTGTAACCTGATTTATCTAACAAATCTTCATGAGTTGTACCATCACTTAACTGGACTCCAAAATATACATCGCTATCTGTTCCATAGGCATCAAATAGACCACCATCTTTGGTTTTTATACGAATATCAACTTTGTCCAAAATATAATTGCATTCAGAGACAACTATATCAACAGCTGTGTTACCTATAAACCAACTATTAAGAGGTTTCAAGAAATGGCATTGATTATCACTGCTTGTTACTTCTACCTCTACAGGATACCAGTTATCTTCAGCAGTTCCTGCTTCCCAGCCTCTTTGTTTTCGTATCCACGCTTTTCTTATTTCAGGGCCTGCTGATTTTTCTAATGTAACAGTATATGTATCATTATCACCTTTTTCATGATCATTGTAGCCTGATTTATCTAACTTCCATTCGTGCATTCTACCATTTTTTAATTCTATACCAAAGTATATATCATTATCTGTTCCATAAGTATCAGTTAGTCCCCCATCTTTTGTTTTGACACGAATATCAAGGGTAATATCACTATCATATGTATTACTACATACAGAAGATGGGTTTGCAATCTCTTTTGCAAATCGATATAAAACTCTAGCTATCCCTCTTTGGGTACTTTTCATTGTAATATCTGCCACACCATTCCATGTAGATTCATTATCGGCTACAAAATTGTTATGGTATTGCTCATATCCAATTATAGCTCTCATATCACATTCCTTAGTTATAAAATCTGGTAGATATTCATCTTGTAATGTATCTGAATAATTAGATGTACTAGTATTGCCACCTAGTGTGGTTATACTGTATTGATTTTTAGTATTTTCTACATAGGTTTCAAAGGTACTATGTTTTGTAATATGCTCTTGGGTACCCCCTATAGCATTTGATGCATGATGAGAATTACATAGATCTGCAAAGTAGTGCATCGCATTTCCTAAAGTATATATTGCATTATTGTAATCTCCACTTTTCCAATATTGTAATGCCCATCCTATGTATTCTTTTGAACGATATTCTGCTGTTTGATATACAAAGTCTAGAAAAGCAAGTTCTCCTTCATTAGAAGCAGTAAAATTTGTTTTGGTATAGGGATTATAGAAATGGTCTTGATATAATGAGAAATTTTTGTCATCAAAATCTGGCATAATAGCACCACGTTTAAAATCTTCTATGGATGCTTTTAATTTATTAATTACATCCATGAATTCACTATTATTTCTGTCATCTGAGCATAAGTCATTTTCTAAAATTTGTAAAGCTTGAGTTACCAACAAAGTATGGGTGTTTGGATCTTGGTCAAGCTCACTAGCCCATCCAAATACTGAAGTTGAGATTAATTGTAGCATTAAGGCAACTACAACTGTGAAAAGACTTGCTTTTTTCAAAATATTTTTCATAATCTGGCCTCCATTAAATTTACATTATTTTGTATATTTTCTATAATTATACATTAGCTAGAGGTATATATCAATTTAGCACATGATAAATTTATGTTAAATATATGTAATGAAGCAATTTTATAATATACTTATAAAATTTATATAATTATAATTGTTTGTGAAAGGCTATATATCCATTATTTCAAAAAAACAAAAGCCTTCTTGTTAATATGTTCTAATTATTAACAAGAAGGCTTATTTGATGTTTTACACATCTAGTATATTTAATAATATATCTACACTCTACTTAGTAAAATATTCTACACCTGACTTAAATATCATTTGGTCTTTTTTACCAATTATATTGTTTGCAACATTAGTTCCAATACGTTCTGAATGTCCCATTTTTCCAAGAACTCTACCATCTGGACTAGTTATACCTTCAATAGCGTATAATGAACCATTTGGATTGAATCTAATATCCATTGTTGGATTACCATCAAAATCTACGTATTGCGTAGCTACTTGACCATTATCAAATAGTTTTTTAGCTATAGCTTCATTCACTATGAATCTACCTTCACCATGTGATACAGGTATAGCATGTATGTCGCCAACATTTACATTAGCTAGCCAAGGTGATTTATTTGATACTATTTTGGTATTGGCCATACAAGATATATGTCTACCTATTGTATTATAAGTAAGAGTTGGGTCATCATTAGTTAATTCCCTAATATCTCCATATGGTACAAGTCCAAGCTTGATAAGTGATTGGAAGCCATTACATATACCAAGCATAAGTCCATCTCTATTTTGTAATAATTCTAGCACAGCATTCTTGATGTATTCATTTCTAAATATAGTTGCAATGAATTTACCTGAACCTTCTGGTTCATCTCCAGCACTAAAACCTCCAGGAATCATAACCATTTGACTGTTATTAATCTTGTCAGACATTACTTTAATAGAATCTTTTATATCTTTTGATGTTAAATTCTTGAACACGAACATATCTACATCTGCTCCAGCTTGTTCAAAAGCTTTTGCTGAATCATATTCACAATTAGTCCCAGGGAATACTGGTATGAATACTTTTGGTCTAGCTACTTTATTTTTACAAGTATATACTTTGCTTTCTTTATACAATTGATTTTTTACATCATTAGTCTCTTTTGTTTTAGTTGGATATACATCTTCTAATGTATTTGTCCATGTATCAATTATCTCATCAATATTTATTAGTTCATTTTTATATCTAATAGCTGTCTCTGATGTAGTATTACCTATATGAATATAATTAAGTCCATCTAATATATCATTATATTTTATGTTACCATCAATTTCTATCAATATACTACCATAATCTCTTGAATATAGATTTTCTGTAGTAATCGAGTCATTAATATTTACTCCGATTTTATTACCCATAGCCATCTTGGATATTGCTTCTACTAATCCACCATAACCAACTGTATGAGCTGATAGTATTAGACCATCAGTGATAAGTTCATATATCTTGGAATAATTTTTCTTAAGCTCTTCAAAATCAGGTAAGTCATAAGAATCTCTTGATAGTGGTATATATATCAGGTTACTATCTGTCTTTTTAAGTTCTGGTGATATTACTTTGTTAACATCTACCACATCTACTGCAAATGATACTAACGTTGGTGGAACATCTATATCATTAAAAGTTCCTGACATACTGTCCTTACCTCCTATTGAAGGAAGGTTTAATATTTCTTGAACATGATAAGCTCCAAGTAAAGCACTAAATGGTTCTCCCCATCTACTACTATCTTTACCAAGACGTTTGAAATATTCTTGAAAAGTGAATCTGATCTTCTTGTAATCTCCACCTGTAGCAACAATCTTAGCTATTGATTCTACAATAGAATATACCGAACCATGATAAGGACTCCATGACATAAGATATGGGTTGTAACCATAACTCATAACTGTTCCTGTAGATGTATCCCCTTCTAGTAATGGTATCTTAGCAACCATTGTTTCAGTAGGAGTTAGTTGATATTTACCTCCATAAGGCATAAATACACTACAAGCTCCAATGGAACTATCAAATTTCTCTACTAATCCTTTTTGGGATGCAACATTGATATCTCCCATTATATCAAGCCATTTATCTTTAACTGTATCTTCTTTTTCTTCTTTTTGAACAAAATAATTATTTTCTTGTATTGGTGATAGAACATGTACATCTGTTGTTGCTTTTGCTCCGTTAGTATCTAAGAAATCTCTACTGATATCTACAATACTGTTTCCGTTCCAATTCATCACTAATCTTTTTTCTTTTGTTACATTGGCAACAACAACAGCTTCCAAGTTTTCTTTATTAGCACAAGCAATGAACTCATTAACAGAATTTTTATCAACAACTACAGCCATTCTTTCTTGTGACTCTGATATAGCAAGTTCTGTTCCATCAAGACCTGCATATTTTTTAGGAACTTTGTCTAAGTCGATAATAAGACCATCTGCTAATTCACCTATAGCAACTGAAACTCCACCTGCTCCAAAATCATTACATTTTTTTATCATATTGCTTACTTTTTTGTCTCTAAACAAACGTTGAATCTTTCTTTCTGTTGGTGGATTTCCTTTTTGTACTTCAGCACCACAAGTATGGATGGAATCTTCAGTATGCTCTTTTGATGAACCTGTTGCTCCACCACAACCATCTCTACCTGTTCTTCCACCTAATAGTATTATTATATCTCCTTCATCAGAAGTCTCTCTTATAACATTTTCTCTTGGAGCTGCTGCAATGACAGCACCTATTTCCATGTGTTTTGCAACATAATTAGGATGATATATTTCATGAACCTTACCAGTTGCAAGTCCTATCTGATTACCGTAAGAGCTATAACCATGAGAACTTTCTGAGGCTATTTTTTTCTGTGATAATTTCCCGGGTAATGTTTTGTCAAGTGAAGTCCTTGGATCTCCTGAACCTGTAACCCTCATTGCTTGATAAACATATGAACGTCCTGACAATGGGTCTCTGATTGCTCCTCCAAGACAAGTTGCGGCTCCACCAAATGGTTCAATCTCTGTTGGATGGTTATGAGTTTCATTTTTGAACATAACCAACCATTCTTCATCTTTACCATCAACATCTACATCTACCACAATACTACAAGCATTGATTTCCTCTGATACTTCTAAATCATCTAGGCAGCCATCTGCTCTTAACTTTTTCATTGCAAGTAATGCTATATCCATAAGGCAAACATCTTTTTTATCTGCTTTATCTCCTAAAACTGCTTTTCTATCTTCTAAATATTTTTTGTATGTTGATTCTACAGGCTCATTATATTTTCCATCTTCAAAAGTAACCTTCTCAATAGCTGTCAAGAATGTTGTATGTCTACAATGATCTGACCAATAAGTATCTAGAACTCTAATCTCTGTAATGGTTGGATTTCTTTTTTCTACGTTAGCAAAATATTCCCTAGTAAATAATAAATCATGGGTACTCATAGCTAGTCCTAATTGTTTCCATAATTCCCCTATCTGCTCTTTATCCATAGATATGAATCCATCTATATAAGGAACAGTGTTTGGAATATCAAATTCCAAGTCTAGAGTTTCTGGTTTATCAAGTTCTGCTTCTCTTGAGTCAACTGGATTGATGCAATATTTTTTTACTCTTGATAAGTCTTTATCACTAATATTTCCTTGTAGAACAATTACTTTTGCTACTCTAACAATAGGATTAACGTCTGCATTCAGTATTTTGATACAACTAGCAGCTTGGTCTGCTCTTTGGTCATATTGTCCAGGAAGATATTCTACTGCAAAAGCTGTCTCTTCGTTTTTAAGGTTCATTACCTCTTGGGATAATATATCTACTTGTGGCTCTGAAAATATAGTATTCAGGGCACTTTTATAAGCTTCATCTGTTACATGGGCTACATCATAGCGATTTACTATTCTTACATTATCTAAACTATCTAAAGACAAATTGTTTCTAAGATCATTAAGCAAATGTTTTGCTTCTGTATTACAACCGATTTTTTTCTCAACAAAAACTCTTCTAATTGTATTCATAATAACCTCCTAAGGTTTTTATTTACATTATAATAATACCATGTTATGATTATTAAGTAAAATTAATAATACTAATATTACTTATAAGGAGAATTAATAAATGAATATTAATCTGGAGCTTTACAAAGTTTTTTATTATGTAGCTACTACTTTAAGTTTTTCTGAAGCATCTACTAAGCTCTTTATTTCTCAATCGGCAGTTAGTCAATCTATTAAAACTCTTGAAAAGAATCTTAATACAACTTTGTTTAATCGTAATACCAAGAGGGTGACTCTTACTCATGAGGGCAGTCTTTTGTTACAGCATATTGAACCGGCTATTAATTTAATTCATAATGGTGAAAATAACATTATGGAGACAAGGAGTCTTAATCAAGGGAAGATTCATATAGGTGCCAGTGATACTATTTGTAAATATATTCTTTTGCCTTATTTCAAGAAATTCCATTCGGTCTATCCTAATATTCATTTACAGGTTACTAATAGAACATCAATCAAATGTGTGGATTTGTTAAAGCAAGGTAGTGTGGATTTTATTGTTACTAATCTTCCTAATAGGAATATTGGTAGTTCTTTGGTGGTTAGGGAGTTTTATAAGTTTAGTGATGTTTTTATTGGTGGAAATGATTTTAAAGAACTTGAGAATAAAAGTGTGTCTTTGAAAGAATTGATGAAATATCCTTTGTTGATGTTGGAGAAGAATACTACAACTAGTCAGTATATAAATGGGGTTTTTGAGTCTAAGGGGCTTGTTTTATCTCCTGAGATAGAGCTTACTAGTATTGATTTGCTTGTGGAGTTGGCTAAGATTAATCTTGGGATTTCTTTGGTGCCGGATTATTGTATAGATGATCAATTATTGAAGGATGTTTTTGAGATAAAGACTAGGGAGGTGTTGAGTGAGAGGAGTCTTGGGATAGTTAGTAAGAAGAATATTCCGTTGTCGATTGCGGGGAGGAAGTTTGTTGATTTTATTTTAGAGTAGCTGGGGGTGGTAATAGATGGTACAAAAGGGTCAGGGTATAAGGGATTAGAATAACTTGCCTTACTCTGGGAAGCGATCGGTCTGCGTTATTCTAATCCCTTATACCCTTCGGACGATATGTCGGGTAACTATAATATGTAGCATCTATTATTAAGGATTTCTTTATAAATCATTTGGTGTTTTGTAGGAATTCTAGGGCGTATTGTGCGTATAGTTTGCTGCCAAGTTGTAGTGCTTTTTCGTCAATTTGGAAGCAGTCGTGGTGAAGTGGGTAGGATGTGTTGGGGGTTCCGTCACAAACGCCTAAGAAGGCGAAAACTCCTGGGACTTGTTCTAAGTAGCGGGAGAAGTCTTCGGAGGCTGTCATTTTGGGTTTTAGGCTTAGTGCTTGTTCGCCTGCTATTTTTTTTACTGCTTTTTTGGCTATTTCACTACAATATATGTCATTGATTACTGGTAGTAGAGATTTGGTATAGTTAATATTTGCTGATGTATTATACATTTGTGTTGTATGTGTAGCTATTCTAAGTAATGCTTGTTTACAATAATCTCTTGTGTCAACGCTAAAGGATCTTAGGCAGCCATATAGGACAGCCTTTGAGGCTAAAATATTTGCTTTGACTCCAGCGTCGAATTTTCCAATAGTTATAACTGCTGAGTCTAATGGATTAATTTCACGAGATATTATCTCCTGTAAATTGACTACAAGATTAGAGGCAGCTACGATTGCATCAGTACCTAGATGAGGTAGTGCTCCGTGTCCGCCGGATCCTGTTATTGTTATAGTGAAGTCGTCGACACCTGCCATACGTGGACCGCTTTCAATTGATATTTTTCCAGTTGGAAGATCGGTGATGACATGAATAGCGAATATAGAGTCTACATTGTTTAATATGCCAGTTGCGACTATATCTTGGGTTGCTTCACCAGTTTCTTCTGCGGGCTGAAAAATTACTTTTATGGAGCCATTAATATTGTCTTTGTTTTCGTTTAGAATTTTTACGGCACCAAGTAACATAGCGGTATGAGCATCATGTCCACATGCATGCATTACGCCATGAGTTTTAGACCTATAGCTGACATCATTTTTTTCTTCTATAGGGAGGGCATCAATATCTGCTCGTAGGGCAACAGTTTTTCCGGGTTTGCCATGAATAGTTGCTACAACTCCTGTATTACATATAGTATAGTAAGGAACTCCTATGGATTCTAGTTCTTGAATAATCTTTTTGTTAGTATTATATTCGTTTAGGCTCAACTCTGGGTTTTGGTGGAAATAACGTCTAAGTTCTGTAACATATGTTCCAAGCTCAAAAGATAAATCGTTCAATATACCACTCCTCCAACCTTTTACTATTGTGTGTTCATTTTTTCATAGATAATCTCAGAAGCAGTATTGACTATCTTTTTATCCATTTCTACAAATTGGTTACTGATAATTAATTTTAGTTTATCCATTACGATATAATAAATAGCTCCTTCATCTAAGCCTTCAAAATTCAGTTGATATTTATCTGCGAAATCGTCCAGATTGTAATTGTCTCCGAACCATTCTATTATTTTGTTGATATCATTATCTCTATTAGTCATTTTATTTGATTCTCTACTAATTCTTTTTGCACTGTTTATTGCTACTATGACAAATGCTATACCTATTGCTAGTAGTAAACCTGAAAATAAGTATTTGTTGCTAAAGTTAATTACTATAACTTCCAATAAAGATAAGATACTTACTACTACGAGGGCAGCTCCTATTACTCCAAATGTATAAACACTTGATTTTAGGTCTTTTAAGGCTGTATCATCGTTATAGTTTTCTGTTTCATACTCATTGGTTATTTCTTCTTCCTCATCTTCTTCGGTCTCTTGTTCCTTTTTTTCTTCTGCTTTTGTAAGCATGTAACCTTTTAGAAATTTGATTGATTCTTCTAGTTCTTTTTCGGTGACAAAGATAGCATAGTAGTATTGATTTTCTTCCTCTCCATCTTCGTCTTCAATTTTTTCATATTTTACTTTTTTTATACCACTGTATTCTAGATATTCTTTTACTTGAATAATTTGTTCTTCCTCAGTTGTCTTTATTAATGGTTTCCACTCAATAATATCTTCTAAGCTGTCAACTAGTTCAATTTTACAATCAGCACATAGTTTGACACCTTCTTCATATTCACATTTACATTTTGGACACCATGGCATATTTTGTTCCTCCTACTCTTTTAAATAATTGTTCTATTGTTATTATACTAGAGGCTTGTTTACCTATCAATAAAAAAACATTAGTTTATAAAAATAATTCAATTATTTTCCAAATTGTTATAGAAAAAATGATATTTTGTGTTAGAATTAGATTGTTAGGAGGATATAACTGTTATAATACTACAATATAATAGTTCTAATGAAAATTTATATCTAGGAGGGAACAAATATGAATATGAGATGGAATCTCAACAAACTATACACTTCTTTCGAGTGTGAGGAATTAAAAAATGACTTTCAGCTTGTAGATAAACTAATAAAAGACACTACAGATTTTGTAAATACTAATTTTACAGATACTGATAATGCTAAAGATAAGCTTGAAAAATATCTAGAAAACAAAAACAATATAGAGAATTGTATAAGCAGATTATATGATTATGGTTATTTAACTTATAGTGTTGATACTAAAAATGTAACAGCTCTAAAACAAATGGAAAGAGTAGAGAGTTACCTTCCTAAACTAACTATTATTGATGTGAAGTTTCAAAAATGGATTAGTGATTTAGAAAATCTTGATGATATCATTGCTTCATCAGATATGTTAAAAGAACATGAATTCATTATCAAAAGTAGCAAGAGATTATCAAAGTATTTATTAAGTGATGCAGAAGAGCAGCTAATAGCTGAAATGCAGAATACAGGTTCTAATGCTTGGGCTAAATTACAAGATACTGTTACATCTTCATTATTGGTTGATTATGAAGATGAGAAATTACCATTGACCGTAATTAGAAATTATGCTTATGACCCATCAGCTAAAAAAAGAAAAAAAGCTTATGAAGCTGAGTTAAAGGCATATGAAAAGATTGATCAATCTTCAGCAGCTTGTCTTAATGCTATTAAAGGAGAAGTTATCACTATAGCTAAAAAAAGAGGTTATGAATCACCTCTTGATATGACACTTGTTGGTGCAAGAATGGATAAAGAAACTCTAGATGCTATGATGACAGCTATAAAAGAATATTTACCTCATTTCCATAAATATCTTAAGAAGAAAGCTAAGATGCTTGGACATGAAGGTTCTCTTCCATTCTATGACTTATTCGCTCCAGTAGGTGAAGTTGATATGTCATATACATTTGAAGAAGCAAGAGATTTTATTGTTAAAAACTTCAGCTCCTTCAGTAATAAACTTGGTAACTTTGCTGACAATGCATTTGAAAACAGATGGATTGATGCAGAACCTAGAAAAGGTAAGATAGGTGGAGCTTATTGCAGCAATCTTCATTGTATAAAAGAAAGTAGAATCATGGCTAACTTCTCTGGAAGTCTTAACGATGTTACTACATTAGCTCATGAACTTGGACATGGATATCATGGTGACTGCTTGAAAGATGAATCAAGCTTGAATAGTGATTACCCAATGCCAATAGCTGAGACTGCTTCTATTTTCTGTGAGACTATAGTTATGAATGCGGCTCTCAAGAATGCAACAGATGAAGAGGCTCTTGTTATTTTGGAAACTGATATCATGGGTTCTAATCAAACAATTGTTGATATATATAGTCGCTATCTATTTGAAACTGCATTATTTGAAAATAGAAAAGATGCTTCCTTATCAGTGGATGAATTAAAAGAGATTATGTTAGAGGCTCAAAAAGAAGCTTATGGTAACGGACTTGACCATGATGTATTACATCCATATATGTGGAATTGTAAACCTCACTATTATTATTTTGATGCTAATTTCTATAACTTCCCTTATGCTTTTGGTTTATTATTTGCAAAAGGTTTATATGCTAAGTATCTTGAAATGGGTAATGATTTCATACCTAAGTATGATAAACTTCTTGAAGCAACAGGAAAGAATGATGTTAAAGACGTATTAGCTATTATGGATATCGACTCTCATAATGTTGATTTCTGGAGAAGTTCTCTTGAAATAGTAAAAAAAGATATTGATAAGTTTTTGGCATTATAGAAAGAGTATTTATAACACAAGATAATACTTGATTATACTATATAAGTTGAATTAGATATAACTTTCTTATTATAATAGAATTCTATTCAGAAACCGATATTTTGTCATTTTTAGACATTTATGGTGTAAGGATAGAATTCTCTTTTAATTTTCTCAAAATTTTATAAATAAGCTCTTTTATATATTGTAAATATATGGTAATATATTATTATAATGTTAAACGGGGTGATCTTGTGTCTAATCTAAATCATACAATAACAGAAAAATTTCAATGTACAGTTAAAGAAAACGATTATTTTAATAAAAACATACTTGATCAATTAGCTAAATTACAAGAAGTGGCTGCTAAGCTTAATAAAAATATTATCAGAGCTTGTACTTATTGTGGGTGCATTGAGATTAATGCCAATAATAAGCTCTATTCTTATAATGAAGATATTAATTTGGATATGATTAAGCTACTGGATCCTCATCATATTTCTGGGGAATTATGTGAGGATTGTAAGGATCGGATAGAAAAAGATCTTGGAAGCTGCCTATATTATCTAGCATGTATAAGCAATTCATTTGATTTAAAACTTAATGATGTACTTTTAAAAGAAATCGACAAAATCAACTTACTGGGTAAGTTTAATATTGAATGATTCCATAACGATGTTAGTTCCAGTTCCTTCAGAAAGCTTCTTAAAAATTTCTCTTTTAATTATAGATGATAAGGCATGATTCCTATAAAATATAAAAATCATGCCTTAAGGCTATTTATTCGGTTATTATAATTTATGCATTAATGCCTTTGTTGACGTATAAAGCTCCTCAAAAATTCCAAGATAGTGCTGGTAAACCTTATGATTTTTCACATTTGGTGTATACGTATTGCCTGACTTAATAACAGACGAAAGCTCTTCAAAGCTGTCAAAATAATGAATACCCATAGCAGCCATCATTGCATCACCAAAGGATGCTCCAATGGTTATACTTGCTGTATGAATAGTTTCACCTGTAATATCAGAAATCATCTGCATCCATTGTGGATTCTTTGTCCCTCCACCAACAGCCATAATTTTATTAACAGCTACACTATGTTCTTGAAAAATTTTAAAATGCTGTGCAATAGAATAACCAACAGCCTCCAATGCTGAACGATACATATGTTGTTTTGTATGACTGAGCTTTAATCCAAATAGAACACCCTTTGCTAATGGATCATTGATAGGGGTTCTTTCACCAGCAAAATATGGCAGAGTAATTAATCCATCAGAACCTGCTGGAATTTGTTCTATCCCCTTCATCATCTCAGTATATGCATTAACACCTCTTTGTTTTTCTATTTCCAAACATTCTGGAAAAATATTATCACGATACCATCTTGTTAATGTACCTGCAGCATTTGTACCTGCTGAAATATCAAAAGTATTAGGAATAATAAACTCTTCCCGCCAAATTCTATCATCATCTACCAGCTTATCTGTACAAAGAATCATATATAATGAGGAACCAAACATGAGCATCATATCACCAGGCTGTAATACACCTGTACTAATTGCTTCAGCACCTGCATCATCTGTTCCAACAATGACAGGAGTACCGGCTTTCAAGCCTGTTTCTTGAGCTGCTTTCTCTGTTACATAACCCGCTATATCAATGGTAGACATGACATCAGCCAATTGATTAGGTCTGCAAATTGGTTTACAGGTTTCGGGATTTGGAGTACCGTCGGAATGATAAAGAGGATTAAAAGATGCCAATCCCAAAAATCTATCAACTGTATAATTGCCTGTTAACTTTGCCGTAATAAAAGAAGATCCTGTTAAGAATTTATAGGTTTTGGCATATATATCAGGTTCATTATTTTTGATCCATAAAATTTTAGGCATAACATCAGAGGAACATAATGGTCTTCCAAACCAAGTCTTAATTTGTTCTTCTCCAAAATATTCTGTCAGGTATTTCATTTCTTGGGTAGCTCTTGCATCTATACCATATAAAATTGCTTTACGCAAAGGATTGCAATTTTCATCAACAGGCAGACAATCCGCACCTAACGCACTTGCACCTACTGAAATAATGTCGCCATTATCTAAACCTGTTTTCTCTAATAAAGCATTAGAAATCAAACAAAAATCATGCCACCAGACTTTATCTGCATCATGCTCAAAATAGTTAGGTTTTGGATTCTCCATTCCATGAGCAGCAGTATGCGTTGCAATAACATTCAATTCATTATCTATGATAATACCTTTACTTTCATAAGTACCAGTATCTATACCCATAAAATATGATTTTTTCATATACATTCTCCTTTACAATGTTTCTCTGTATTCCTTTACCCTATCCATAAATTCAGTAACTCTCTTTACATCAACAGATTGGTAAAAATCACCATCATACTTAAATGTAGTTCCAACACAGGCTGCATCTGCCGAAGATAGCTTTTCTGTAACATTATCTATTTTGCAACCTGTATTACAAAAAATTGCAACTTTTTCAGAAACACCTTTTACCGTTTGCATTAATTCTGTACTAACTTCTTGGCCTGCTGCAGAAGCAGATATACACAAACCGTCAGGTGAAGCTTTAAAAATAAGAGATTTTGCAATATCCGATAGTTTTCTTGTATCAAGATTAATATCTGATTCGGGATTCAAGAAATAAAGCATTTTTAGTTTATCCAAACCTAAATTAGCTTTACGTCTAAGAATATTAGAAAAATCATTATTATAGAATCCACCATCACCTACATAAACACCAGAGAATGTTCCCCTTACAAAATCCGCATCTACCGCTGCTGCAAGCTCAATGGTTGCTCTTGCATCGGAAATACAGTCAACTCCAAAAGGTACTCGAATCTCACTCATAACCTCACCTATTACTCTAGCCATAGCACATGGTGTAACAAAATCCATTTTTCTTTGATAAGGTAAGCTATACTCGTTAGAGAATAATATACCATCAGTACCTCCATCTTGTAAACTGATAAGATCTTTTCTAGCTTGTGCCACAACATCCTGCATGGTATCCTCTCTTTTAAAAGCGGGATCTCCCGGTAACGCTCGAATATGTAACATACCAATTATTGGTTTCTTAACTTTAAATAATTCTTCAGTCCATAACATAATATTCAACTACTCCTTATCTATTTTAATAACCGTTTTTTCATATTTTTAAGAAGTTTGATTCAATCATAACTATCGTGATCTCAAACGCTTGTGGAACCTCCCCTTTCGTATATTCCTTATATAATACGTTACAGTTGCATAGAATTGCAAAATATTATATAAGTAGCAATCATTTTTATACCACTTTATGTTTGAATTTGCCTCTTCTAATTTGTTTTATGCACTTGAGTGATATAGATGATCATATTTTTATTAACCTATATCCCCTTTTGTTTGATAATTACTCACCTAGCATTGCTTTAACATTATTAATTGCTCGTTTAGTATATAGGCGTGGTTCATTTATATAGGCTGTTACTAGCTCAATTGTTAAATATCCTTGATAATTTATTTCTTTCAATTCTTCCAATAGTTCCTGAAGTGGAAGATTACCTTCACCCGGCATTACATGAGTATCACTGCTACCATCGCTATCAATGATATGCATATGCTGCATTTTTTCACCAAGCTTATCGAAATAAGTCATAATTGACTCGTGCTGAACATATGGCGGTACAATATCACACATACCCGCTAAATGATTGGAAGGAATTTGTTTGAATACCTCAACAAGATCATTCGCACTCTTCACAACGTTAGATTCATAAGGAGTCAGCGCTTCTAAAATCAGCTTATGATCTAATTGTTCTGCATAATCAGTAAGCTCTCTAATATTCAACATTAATCTTTCCCAGATTTCTTCAGTAGTTGCATAATACCCAGCATGCGAAGCAGAAATCAAAGTAAAACCTGCTCCCATTTCCTTTGCCATATCCATAGATAACTTGATATAGTCAATAGAATCTCGACGCATTTTTTCGTCACCAATCATCATATTGTAAGGGTATGCATTTATTTCAGGAGTGTAACCTATAATAGGCACACCATAATATTCCACAAAGCTTTTAAGTTGTTTTATATCCCCATTTTTAAGATCAGGAGCATATGCATGTGGCCTACCGCCCCATATTTCAATACCATCATACCCAAAGCGTTTCGCATCTTTAAATGCGTCTTCCAATGGATTTCTCATATATCCTAAAGTAAACATTCCTAATTTCATAACAAGCTCCTTTCATCATTAAATACCTTAATATGATTAAGCCCCCATAATAACGTCGATCATCTGGATTATGGTCTTCAGTTTAATTAAAAGTTGCAGAACATAAAGAGTACCTGCCTATTTATGTCGTATTTTAAATAATTGCTCAGTTTCTCTGTTAGAACGAATATAAATATACTCACATATCTTCCTTCATGGTTCAAAAACCTCTGCTGTCTTCTCCCCTCCTTTATATTGTTATCTACAGTTATTTTAACAGTAGATATGTTTTTGGTATTTTTAAACCACTTTTCTCAATTTCAGTATATCACCTCTCTTTAAAATAGTCAATATATCAATATTATACAAATGCAACTATACTTTTTTTATAACTTTTTACCAAGTTATTCGTCATATAATGATAATTACATATATAATTTCCTTTTTTATATACCAATATTGACAAGTGCACCCATTTTTTATATACTTAAATTACTCAACAATCTTTAATTTTGGATAATCCGTTACAATATTAAGAAAATGGAGGTTATCAGATGTATAAAACAATTATTTTTGATGTAGATGGGACACTTATAGATACCTCGAAAGCTGTACTATATTCTTTACAGCAAGCTATTTTGGAAGTAGAACATAAAAATATTCCATTAAATAAATTATATTTTGCATTAGGTATACCCGGGAAAAACTCAATAAAATCATTAAACATTAAACATCAAAATGCTTGTGTTCTTAGATGGGATGAATTGTATCAGGAATATTTTATTAAAACTTCAAAAATGTTTGATGGGATAATTGATACTCTAGAAGCATTAAAAGCCAAGGGAATTAACCTTGGTATAGTCACTTCAAAAGAGATTTCAGAGAAAAATAGAGATTTTAAAATACTTAACCTGTCTGAAGATTATTTTAATTCAATTATTTGTTTGGAAGAAACCGTCAATCATAAGCCTCATCCTGAACCACTGCTTCATTATTTGGAAAAAACCAGCACAAATCCTTGGGAAGCAATATACATAGGTGATACCATCCATGATATGAAATGTGCCCATGCTGCAAATGTGGATTTTGCTCTTGCTTTATGGGGTGCACAAGATACAACAGGTATCGTTGCTCAATATTCCTTATCTCATCCAAAAGAATTGCTAAAATTAGCTTTTTGACAATGATAAATTCTGTATTTAGACCAAAAATATATACCTTTTTCATAATTTTTTGAAGAATTGGTTTAGATAGGGGCTGTAGGAAGATACATTTTCCCACAGCCCTTTTTCTTGTATTTGCATATATATTTTTTTAACTGCCACTAAAAAATATAATTCAAAGCCTCGGCAACATTCTGAACCCCTATTACCTTAATACCATCATTGTTAATACCTTTCACATTAGCCTTTGATATAATACATGACTCAAAACCTAATTTCTTGGATTCAAGTATTCTTTGTTCTGCCATTGTAATCCCTCTAACCTCACCAGTAAGACCGACCTCGCCCATAATAACAGTCTTAGGGTTTATTGGTATATTTTTAAAGCTTGATGCAATGGCACATATGATGCCAAGGTCAAGAGCGGGTTCTGTGATCTTCAGTCCTCCAGCGATATTCACATAACCATCATAGCTTGCCAACTGCATGCCTATTTTTTTTTCGAGTACAGCCATAAGAAGTACAACCCTATTGTAATCCGTTCCTGTTGCCGTACGTCTTGGCATACCAAAATTAGTGGGACTCATTAATGCTTGTACTTCAACTAGCATAGGTCTGGTTCCTTCCATACAGCAGGTTACTATAGAACCGGGGCTGTTAAGTGGTCTGCCTGTTAGCATATATTCTGATGGATTGGGGACTTCTTCTAATCCTTTATCTCTCATCTCGAATACACCTATTTCATTAGTCGAGCCGAATCTGTTTTTGACAGCTCTAAGTACTCTGTAAGATGCACTTCTAACCCCTTCAAAGTATAATACCGTATCCACCATATGTTCTAATACACGGGGTCCAGCTATAGCACCTTCTTTAGTTACATGTCCAACAATGAATGTTGATACTCCAAGTCCTTTGGCAACTTTCATTAATGAGGATGTAACCTCTCTGACTTGACTTACGCTTCCAGCAGCTGATGTTATATCATCACTAAAGATGGTCTGGATGGAATCAACTATTACTACACTTGGTTGTAATTCCTTGATAGCTTTGATACATAATGAGAGATTGGTTTCAGTGTATAGAGTCAACCTTTCTCCATTAACTTCTAATCTATCTGCCCTCATTTTTATTTGTTGCAGGGATTCTTCTCCTGATATGTATAAGACGTCTATATCTTGTCCGCAGAGATATTGACACATTTGCAGCAATAATGTTGATTTTCCTATCCCTGGATCACCGCCAACCAAAGTCAGTGAACCTTTTACTATTCCTCCGCCAAGTACACGGTCTAATTCACTAATCTTGGTTGATACTCTTTCTTCTTCGTTCATTTCTATACATGAAAGCTTTTTAGGCTTATTCTTAATATCTATATCATTATTGCTATGCACATTCTTTGTTTTTATCTTGACTTCTTCAACAAATGTGTTCCACTGTTTACATGCTGGACATTGTCCCATCCACTTTGCTGACTCGTTACCACATTCTTGACATACAAATACACTTTTCTGCTTTGCCATAACGTCCTCCCTATTAAACTTTCAACAACAATAGAATTATTGATATCAATCCCATGCAAAAATTAACTAAACATAGAAATGTAACTACTTGTTTTTGATTTAATCCTGCTGATAAAAGTCTGTAATGAACTTGACTTCTATCTGCCTTATATACAGATTTTCCTTCTAAAAAGCGTTTTATTACTACAAAAATATTATCAAATATAGGTACACCTAATGCAAGAATTGGTATAAGTAAAGATAAAACGGTTGCTTGCTTAAATGCTCCATCCAACGCTATAACTCCTAATATATATCCTATAAAAGTTGCACCTGCATCGCCCATATATATTTGTGCGGGTTGCTTATTATATCTCAAATATCCTATAAGTACACCAGTTAATATAATAGCCATCATGGCTGAATTTACCTGACCTTTTGCTAATGCAACAATAAATAATGTTACAGCAGATATGGCGGAAATACCACCAGCTAAACCGTCTAAACCATCAATAAAATTAATAACTGTTGTAACACCAAATATCCATGTGACAGTTAATATAAACTGTAGTATCACAGGCAGTAGAACATATTCATGTGTTATTGGATTTGTAAAACCATAAAAAACCATGCCTGATTGATAGGCAACAACAGCTGCACCCATTTGTACAATAAATTTAGGTAACGCTGGAAATTCTTTTCTCTTGGTTTTAAACCAGTCATCAATGATACCAATGGATAAAATCATCAATGAACCAATAAGTAATGCTATGGATTTGCTGTTTATTCCTCCATTGAAGAACAGATAAGTAACTATAAAACCTAGAAAGATTGCTATTCCTGCTAACCCTGGAACAGGGTTTTTATGGATTTTCCTAGATGTTGGTTTATCAACAAAATCAATTTTTATTGCGAATTTCTTTAGTTGTGGAATTAATAGATACACGATTAAAAAAGCTGTCAAAAAAGCTATAAAGTAATTCATATAATCCTCCTCATTTGCACAAAAAAATAATATCATAAAACAATTATTTTTACAAGGATATGCCAATTTCACATCTTATTTTTTTCCATAACAAAGGACAGCCCTTAAGCTGTCCTAGATTTTTATGCTTTTTTTATTGTTACGCTTTGCATTTCACAACTAGAAAAATCAACACTAAAACTTACTTTTCCAGCTAAGTTGGA
>NZ_BTPU01000112.1:0-7249 GCF_036985595.1 Vallitalea maricola
AATAATAATAAATTAAAACCAATTTCTCTTGGATTACTTAATTTTAATGGGGAAAGAGGTTCTGAATATGGACCATTAATGGCTGCTATTGTTATAACTGTATTAATTCCACTTATAATCTATTTATTATTTCAAGAGAAAGTCGAGAGTGGTCTTGCAGCTGGAGCTGTAAAAGAATAATATAAAAATGTTGTTGGAGGAGAATAGTATGAACAAATTAAGATATAGACAAATCCACCTGGATTTTCATACAAGTGAATATATTCCAAGTGTAGCTGAGAATTTTAATGCAGATGATTTTTCAAAAACTTTGAAGGATGCACATATTAATTCTATTACATGCTTTGCTAGATGCCATCATGGATATCTTTACTATCCGTCTAAGTTACAACCAGAAATGATACATCCAAGTCTTACTAAAAAAGATTTATTACTACAGCAAATAGAAGCTTGTCATAAGTATGATATAAAAGCACCTATTTATACAACCGTACAATGGGACGGGTATGTTGCGAGAAATCATCCAGAATGGCTGGCGGTTAATGAAGAAGGAAATTATATTAACAGTCAAGACGTACCTGAACCTCATTTTTATTACACAATTTGTCTTAACAGTGGTTATAGAGAATATTTTAAAAATCATTTACAAGATATTATTGATGTGGTTGGTGTTGATAACATTGATGGATTTTTTATGGATATTTTATTCAAAGTTGATTGTCATTGTCCAAAATGCGTTGAGAAAATGACTAAATTAGGATTTAATCCAAAAGAAAAAACAGATAGAATTGCATACTCACTAGAAATGTTACATGAGTTCAAGAGTGAAATAACGAATTTTATTAACGAAAGAGTACCAGGTACTGGCATTTTTTATAATAGTTCTCATGTTGGACCAGCATTAAAAGATAGTTTGAAGGAGTATTCTCATCTTGAATTGGAATCATTACCAAGTGGTGGATGGGGTTATATGCATTTTCCTACAACTGTAAGATATGCAAGGAATTTGGGTAAAGAGATTCTAGGGATGACAGGAAAATTCCATACTTATTGGGGAGATTTTCATTCCTTAAAAAATAAAGCAGCCCTTGAATTTGAATGTTTTCAAATGTTATCAATGAATGCAGGATGTTCTATCGGGGATCAGCTTGATCCAAGAGGAAAATTATCAGCTGGAGCTTATGATTTAATTGGACATGTGTATAAACAAGTTGAAGAAAAAGAGCCATACTGTATAGGTGCTAAGGCATTAACAGAAATAGCCGTTATGACGCCAGAAGAATATTATACAGCAAAAGACCATGATTTAGGTTTGCCACCTGCATTAGTAGGAACTGTAAGAATGTTACAAGAGTTATCATACCAATTTGATATCATAGATAGTACAACTGATTTATTAAAATATAAACTTGTAATATTACCAGATGCTATCGATTACTCACCTAGATTAGAAAACATTTTGAAAGAATATATAAGTAATGGTGGAAAAGTTATAGGAAGTTATCATTCATGTATAGATACAACAAATGGTACTGGTAATCTGTATGGTGTATCTTATAGACAGGAATCTCCATATTATAGAGATTTTATTTATCCTAATAATCTTATCGGAAAGGATTTATTTGAAGAAGAATATGTTATGTATCTGCGAGGAGCAGAAGTTGAAGCAACAGATAGTATGATACTTATGAATACTATAAAACCTTACTTTAATAGAGAAGGTAAAAAATTCTGTTCACATCAGCATACGCCATCTTCAGGAGAAAAAGGATATCCAGCAGTAACAAGAAAAGATAATGTAATATATTTTTCTCACCCTATATTTAAAACATATCGACAGTATAGTCCTATATGGTGTAAAATGATAATTAAAGATGCAATAGGATTGTTGTTAGATGAAAAGTATGTTGAGCATAATGGACCGTCTACAATAGTAACTACAATGAATAACCAGTGTAAAGAAAACAGAGATATTCTTCATGTATTACATTATATAGCAGAAAAAAGGGCTGAAAATCTATATACTATTGAAGATATCATTCCTCTAGTTAATATATCATTCCAAGTTTTTGTAGGAGATAAAGAAATTGCTGACATCTTTAATATTTCTGATAAGCAAACTATTGAATATAAAAGGAAAGGTAATTATATTCTATTTACAGCAGATAGGATTGAAGGGCATGAGATGTTCTGTATAGAATATAAATAAAACAAACTGGTGAAGCCATATGATAAGTGTTAGTGAAAGAAGAGATTACAAAGGGCAGGTTATTTTTTTATACGAAGATGATTCAAGTTATATACCAGATGAAGTGTTAGAAGCTAGAAATCTATCTAGCACTTTAGAAGGTAAGCTGTATTCAGTAACAAATGTATATATATATAATAAATTCTATGTTATTGTTGGTTTAGGTGGTTACCATGATTTTGATATGAAGAAATTAAAATCTGTTGTAGCCAAAAGCGTAAAACAGATGAAGAAAACAGGTATAGAGGAATATGGGATAGACATTACTCCTTTCATCCAAAGGTATGATAGTCAATGTTTATTCCACTTAGTAGAAGGTATCAAATTAGGTAATTATGAATTCTATGGTTATAAGACTAATAAAAAAGATTATGATTACAGTGTTTTTCTTCAAGGAATCCATAAGGATACTAATCAGGTAAAAGAAATAATACAAAAAGCAGAGAATATAGTAGATGGCATCATTGCAGCTAGAGATTTGGTTAATGCACCGGCTAATAGATTAACCCCTGAATTGTTGTCACAGGAAGTCATATTATTGGGTGATAAAGCTGGTTTTGAAGTAGAGATTCTTGAAGAAGATGAATTAGAAGAGTTGAATATGAAGGCTTTTCTAACGGTTGGCAGTAGTAGCGGTAATTCACCAAAATTAATTGTAATGCGTTATAATGGCGATTCTACAAGTGATAAGGTTGCTGGATTAGTTGGAAAAGGTGTTACCTGCGATACAGGAGGATATTGTTTAAAAGCCAGTAATACAATGGGTGGCATAAAAGGTGATATGGCTGGTGGAGCAGCGGTTATAGGAGCTATATATGGATTGGCAATGAATAAAGTTAAGACTAATGTTGTGGGAATTATCCCGGCTTGTGAAAATCGTATTTCAAGGGAAAGTTATATACCTGGAGATGTAATTGATTCTATGTCAGGTAAGACAATAGAGATAATAAATACAGATGCAGAGGGAAGATTGATTCTTGCAGATGCAATTACATATGGTATAAAAGTTGAAGGTATAGATAAAGTAATAGATATTGCAACACTTACTAGTGCTGTTGTTGCAGCATTAGGATTTACAACAACAGGGGTATTGACTAATAACACAGAGTTTTATGATAAATTAATAAAAGCCTCTGAAAAATCAGGAGAACAATATTGGAGATTTCCTATATATGATGAGTATAGGGATATGTTAAAAAGCGATATTGCAGATATTAAAAATATGGGTAAGGATTATCTAGGTACAGTAACAGCAGGATTGTTTATTGGAAGTTTTGCAGAGCAACTGCCATGGATTCATATGGATATAGCTGGTACTGCATGGGTGAATCCACCAGTATTCCAGTATCAATCTGAAGGTGCTACAGGTGCAGCTGTTACATCACTTTACTTTTTATTTGGAATGGGAGACGAATAAGATGTATATTCTTGAAGGTTGTGTAGATTCAGTAGAATCAGCTATAGAAGCAGAAAAAGGTGGTGCTAACCGTCTTGAATTATGCAGTAATCTAATTATAGGTGGTACAACCCCTAGTATTAATCTTTTTAATGCGGTAAAAGAACATACTAATATAAAGATTAATGTGCTGATTCGTCCAAGATTTGGAGATTTTTGTTATTCAGATAATGAATTTGAAGTAATTAAAAGAGAAGTTAAAATGTTTCAGGAAGCAGGTGCAGATGGAGTAGTAATAGGTGTACTTAAGCCTGATGGAACTTTAGATATAGATAGAATGAGTGAGTTGATCCATATTGCAAAAGGAATGCATATAACATTACATCGTGCTTTTGATATGTGTAAAGAACCCTTAAAAGCCTTAGAACAAGCAAAACAGTTAGGAATCAATACGATTCTAACATCAGGACAGAAGAATGATTGTTACGAAGGGAAAGAACTAATTAGAGAGTTAGTTAATAAGTCTAATGACAAAGTAGATATTCTTATCGGTGGTGGTGTTAAGGCAGAAATAATAGAAGAAATGTATAAATTTACTGGAGCTACCTCATATCATATGTCTGGTAAAGAGGTAATAAATAGTTCTATGGAATACAGAAAAGAAGAGGTAAGCATGGGTATTGCCTCATTAAGTGAATATAGTATATGGCAGACAAGCTCCACAAAAATATCATATGTAAAAGATATCTTGGAAAAACTTATAAGCAATTAAAAATATTAAAAGAAGGTGTTATATATGTTGTTTTCTAATGAACTTAAGAAAACTATTGATGCTGATTTTGAAGAAGTTCTAAAACTTATAGAATATAAGAAACAAGAAATACAAAGAGGGTTAGATGGATGTAACGAAATAGAACAGTATTGCATTAAGTTCTTATATACATGTATGCCTCTTAGCGATATGGCAAATTATAGCTTTGACATATATTTAAGTTATGTAAGACATGGACTTTTTCTAAAAGAGAATATGCCTTGGGGGGAGAAAATACCAGCTAACATATTCCTTAAGTATGTGATGTTCTATCGTATAAATAATGAGAATATAGAAGATTGTAGACATACTTTCTATAATAATCTTATTGATAGAATAAAAGACAAGGATATGATTGAAGCTGTAATTGAAGTCAATTACTGGTGTTTGGAACAAGCCACATATCAAACAACTGACGAAAGAACAGCTTCTCCTCTTACGGTTTTAAGATCGGCTTACGGTAGATGTGGAGAAGAATCCACTTTTACAGTTACAGCCCTTAGAAGTGTTGGAATTCCAGCTAGACAGGTGTACGTACCTAGATGGTCACACTGCGACGATAATCATGCTTGGGTAGAAGTATGGTGTGATGGTAAGTGGAATTATCTTGGAGCCTGTGAACCAGAACCTTCACTAAATATAGGATGGTTTACAGCTGCAGCATCTAGAGCAATGCTCATTAACAGCAGAATATTTACTTCTATGAATAATGTGAATCAGATAGTTGATGAAGAATTGATATCTAAAAATGATAAAGCAGCTCTAGTTAATAGTATAGAAAACTACGCAGATACCAAAAAATTAGTTGTTAGAATAGTAGATTCTAATGATAAACCTATAGATAAAGTGAAAGTTCGATTTGAAGTACTTAATTATTCTGAGTTCTACCCTGTAGCTACGGTTATTACCAATAATGATGGAATAGCTAGAGTAACACTAGGACTTGGAGATATCTATATTCATGCTGTCAAGGATAATAGATTCATTAATAAACTTGTCGATACCAGAAAACAAAATGAGATAGTCCTCTCATGGAATGATTCTATAATAGAGGAAGTAGTAGTTGAGGATATGGATATCGTTCCACCCATTGATAACATGAAATATGCCATAAGTCTGACAGATAATGAAAAAGAATTGGGTAAAAAACGTTTCGCACAATGTAATGATGAACGAAAAGAAAAAGAAAGCAATTTCATCACCCATGATAATATATCAAAGTTAATGAATGAAAATAATTATAAGAATGATTGTCTAAAAGATATTTTTATAAAATCTAAGGGTAATTACCAAGAAATCAAAGCATTCATTGACAGCAATATAGATTGCTCTATAGATGATAAAATAAAACTATTAACTAGTATTTCTAATAAAGATTACACAGATATCACTAACAATAAACTAAAGGAACATCTAATATATTCTGTTGGATACAAAAACAACTATTCAGAAGAGATATACCTAAATTATATTATGAATCCTAGAGTACATTTTGAGATGATTACCAATTATAGAAAATTCATATTAGATTATTTTGACGAAAACACAAAAAAGAGATTTATTGAACACCCAATGAGCATATGGGATTATATAGATACATACATTACTGAACTACCAAAATTAGAATATAACCCACTTACCACAAATCCAGTGGACTTGCTTAAGCTTAAAAAAGGGAACATCATGTCCAAGAAAATACTTTTCGTTGCTATTTGTCGTACACTAGGTATTCCTGCAAGAATAGACAAAGAAAATCTTGAATTGCAATACTATACAGAAGATATATTTATTAACGTTAATCATATATTACAAAAGAGTCTTATCAAACTAACTCTTATTAACGAGGATAATACCAACTGGAAATATTGGTTGAACTTCACTATAGCCAAATTAAATGATGGAGTTTATGAAACCCTTGATCTTGTTGACAGGAAGTGGGTTAATAACAAGCTTACCTTAGACTTGGAACCAGGAAATTATAGAATCATAACATCTAATAGAATGCCAAATGGAAGTATCTTCTCAAAGAAATACTGTTTCATACTATTTGTTGAAAAAGAATTAGGGATTTCCTTACGCCAAGGTAAATTAGAAGATATGTTCAAAAATATTGAAATCAATGATTTCAAGTTAACAGACAAACATAACAATAGAATAGTAGCAAGTAATATACTAGGTGATACAAAAAATATCATCATCTGGATAGAAGAAGGCAAAGAGCCTACAGAACATGTCCTAAATGAAATGCTGGAACATCAAGATGTATTAAATAAGCTACCCTGCAACATCATCTTTGTATTAAGGAATAAAGAAGCCTTAACGAATACTACACTAAATAAAACACTAGAAGTATATCCTGACATACAAATCTATTATGATGAATCAGCTGCTAATGCCTCACCTATAGCCAGAAGAGTATACGTTGACCCTGACAAATTACCATTGATTCTATTAACCAATAAAGGTCTAAATGTAGTATATGCATTCAGCGGCTATAACGTTGGATTATCTGATCTGATAATTAAAATAATAGAAGCGATATAAATTATATTTTATTATATAAATATGATTTATAATATACAGTTCATAAGGCATTAATATTGGTAAGAAGAGAAGAATCTGTGTGTTTAGCTATATTAGTAGGTAGATTCTATCTTACCTAATCTAGTAAGTATTTCAATATCTAAAATTCTGGAGTTTATAATGTTGTAGTACTTTTTTGTGAGTTTGTATATTAAAAACAATATGAACTGGTTAGATAATAAGGTTTTGCCTATATATAAAATAAGCCATC
>NZ_BTPU01000113.1:0-8107 GCF_036985595.1 Vallitalea maricola
AGTGGAAAATTTATTATTTCTTATTATTGTCTAATACTAAATCCAAATTTCTTTCAAATAATATATTAAATTGTAAATGTCCCTTGAAGAGTTCCTCTTTTTCACCTTCAATTAAGAATTGAACCTTATTAATATCAGGAAGTTCAGTTAATGTATTTACTATTGAATAGATAGTTAGCAACTCTCCTGTTGAACCACCTGTATGCTTTGTTTTAAATTCTTTACTAAAATCAACATAACATACACCTTCGCTAATAGATGTACTAATAACTTTAGTCTCTGCAGGTATAGTTCTTACTTCTGTATCATTTAATGGGCCATTTATCAAGAGGTTAAGAACTGTTTTCTCTAATGGTTCATTAGGATTAAGCTCTAATTGTACCTCTTCTGGAACTAATCCAAGACCTTCTTTATCAGAAAAATATAATAATACTTTCTTTAAAGTTTTACTTTCATTTTCCGGGTCATCAAAAACCAATTGATCCTTACCAATAGGTCCTAGAGCTTTACCATCTGGTCCTTTTAGAGGCATTCCCTCAACATATATCTCTACTTTGTCAACAAAATCCAATTCTGTAAGAGATGATATTAAAGAAACACGGCATATGTTTTCTTCTACAGTATCTAATTTATAATACTCTTCTGAAACATTCAATATTAGATTCGATTTTTCTAGTTTCACTTCTAATAATCTTATAAAAGAAGGTACAGTAGTTATTGTATCTGGTTCATCTTCTATACCTGTTTGCAATATCTCAAATATCTCTGTGACAATATCCTCATTATTTACACTTGAAATATTAACATCTTTATTTATCCATGAATTTTTTTCCTTATTAGATAAATATATTTTAACACTTTTCTCACTTGGCTGTTGCTCAATATTAGCTTTTTGCTTATTGCCACAGCCTGTTAACGCTAATAGCAGAAAAACATACAACAAACTAATTCGCAATATTTTCCCCACTTCATAACACCTCCAACGAAATAAGCCCTTAGATTTATATATTATCATGTATTGGCCTTTTTAGTGGTATACTGACTTCAAAAGTCGTTCCACTTCCTAGTTCACTACTACATCTTATAAATCCTTGATGCATCAGTATAGCTTGGTGCGTAATAGATAATCCAAGCCCTGTACCCCCTGTTTCCCTCGAACGTGTTTTATCAACTCTATAAAATCTCTGAAAAACTTTATTTATACTTTCCTTAGGTATACCTATCCCCGTATCAATAACAAATATTTGTGCGTTTTTATAATCAGAATTAAGTGTGACTTTTATAGTTCCATATTCTTTGTTGTATTTTATTCCATTCTCAATTAAGTTAGTTAATGCTAATGAGATCTTAGTTTTATCAACTTCTGCAATAACTTCTCTATAGCTTTCAAAAACCATTTCTACACCTTTTATATCTGCTAAAGGCTTTAGTCTTTTTAATATAGACTCAATCAATAAGTTAATGTTGGTTTCACTAATATTCAACTCATTTTCATTCTTATCCAATGTAACCATAGTTAGCAGGTCGTTAATTATAGTAGTTTCTCTTTCTATTTCCTTACTAATATCCTCAAAAAATTCTTTGTATAATTCTTTTGGTGCATCTGGCTGCATCAATAAAGATTCAGCTAATACTTTTACTGAACTTAGGGGTGTCTTTAATTCATGTGATACGTTAGCAACAAACTGTCTTCTACTCTCATCAACCTGTTGTAACTTCTCAGTCATATGATTAAATGCTGTCCCTATTTCTTCAATTTCATTGTTACCTTTAATATCAATTTTTTCATCAACATTTCCATCAGTAATCTTATTAATACTTAATAATAACTTTTTGAAAGGCTTCGTTATGAGTCCTGAAAAATTATAACTTAGAGTAAGTATTAATATTAACAATGCTAATATTATCAAGTATGAAATACTTTTCAAACTGCTGATAGAATTATTAATGTCATCATAGGAATTAGTAAGTATGATAGCACCATATACTTCATCTTTTTTTTCATCTTTAATAGGAGTTACTACCTTAGCAAGATTAATACTTTTTTTGAACAATGAACTACTCTGACCTTTTAGAGCATCTATTACTTCTTGTCTAGCATATGCCTTACCTGTATCAATTTCATTAGAATCAAATTTAACAGTACTCTTAGAATCTAGTATAACTATTCTTTCATAATCTTGTCCGCCAATAATACTAACGTAATCTTTGATACCTGAACTATCGTTGATAAATCCTCTAACCATAAGATTAGTTGATATTATGTTGGCTTGTCTAAACATAGACCTTGATTTTTCTTTTACATAATAACTTTCCAAAGAGTTAAGTAATATGTTTGTTAATAAAATAAGTGGTATAATACTTACAACTACATAAGAAATAAATATTTTAGCCCTTATACTATTAAATATTTTTCTTGTTTTGATAATAATAACCAACACCCCACTTAGTATGAATGAACTTTGGCTCGCTTGGATTTGGCTCAACTTTTTCTCTAAGTCGTCTTACATGTACGTCCACCGTTCTTACATCACCAGGGTAATCATAGCCCCAAACAATATTGAGTAGATTCTCTCTACTATATACTTTATTCGGATGCTTACTAAAAAGTTCAAGTAAATCAAATTCCTTAGCTGTCAAATTAACTTCTTGGTTGTTAATGAATACTCTTCTGCTTTCGCAATCAATCTTTAACTCTCCAGAGTTGATTACAGCTTCAGAATCACCGTTATATTCAGTTTTTATCCTTCTGAGAACTGCTTTTATTCTAGCCTTTAATTCAAGAATATTAAATGGTTTTGTCATGTAATCATCTGCACCATATTCTAGTCCTAGAATCTTGTCCATATCCTCGCCCTTAGCAGTAAGCATAATAATAGGCATATTAGAAAACTCTCTTATCTGCCTGCATACTGATAACCCATCTATCTTAGGTAACATAACGTCTAATATCACTAGGTCATAAACATTTGTTTTAGCTAAATCAAAAGCTTCCTGCCCATCATAAGCAACATCAACTATCATGTCATCCTGCTCAAGACTAAATTTTATACCCTTAACAATTAATTTTTCATCGTCCACCACTAATATCCTTTTAGACATAGTAGACACCTCACTTTACAATAATTGAATCTTTTATCTTACTAAAAGCCCCTTCTTTTATTCCACTAACTTTCATTATATCTTCAATTGTCTCAAAATCTCCGTGTTCTTCTCTATAATCTATGATGAGCTTAGCACGTGATTCACCTATTCCAGGAAGTGTTGTCAACTTATCAATTGAAGCAGTATTGATATTGACTAATTTTTCTTCTGCATCATCAATGCAGAATTCGCCAGTCTCCATCTGTTCTTTGCTTGGAAAAATTATTTTTTCACCATCTTTTACTTGTCGTGCTAAATTAACATAATCTGTAGCGGCTTCTTCAGTTAAACCACCAGCAAGTTCTAACACTTCGTAAACTCTTGAATCTTCTTTGACAGTATAGACTCCTTCATTCACTACTTCACCACAAATATGTACATAAATGGTCTTTTCTAATTTCTCTGCATTATCCTCTTCGTTATTATCTTCATCATCAGTATTATATTCCTCATTATTATCTTCTGCACCAGCATTATATTCTACATTATCTTTTGTATCTTTGTCAACTTCTATTGATACACTGCTTTCTGAATTAACATAGATTATACCAACTACTATCACCAATAATATAAAAGCACCATAATACCATTTGTTCTTCATAATCACTTCTCTCCATCCATAAATTAGTCCAATTTTAATAATTACAAGTATAGAGTAAATATAATTATGAATTCCCTCTCAAGTATTTAATATTTTCTTTTGATTCTTGTTCCATAATCAATAATATATCTGTTGTAATGTTTATCCATAAGAGGTGAACTGAATATAAAATCTGCTGTAGCTACATTAGATGCCACTGGTATATCATATAGTACAGCAATTCTAAGTAATGCTTTTACATCAGGATCATGTGGTTGAGCTTCTAGTGGATCCCAGAAGAATACAAGAAAATCAATATCATCTTCTATTATCCTAGCTCCAATCTGTTGGTCACCACCTAATGGACCACTTTTATATCTTCTTACAGGCAGATTAGTTTCTTTCGCTATTACACTACCTGTTGTTCCTGTTGCATATAAAAAATGCTTTGATAATATCTCTCTATTATTAGAAACCCATTCGATCAAATCTTTTTTCCTATTATCATGAGCAACTAATGCTATATGTTTTTGTTTCCCCATTTTAACTTGGAACATATATCTTCCTCCTATTTATGATTTATTTTTCTAAAGTTTTACCTATATACACTGAATTTAACAATAATATTATAATTTATAACTTAATTAAATTCAATATGCAAACCAGAGTAATAATTTCTTAACTCTACTACTCATTGTACATAAAATCTATTCATTTTACAATGCATTTAACACAAATATAATAATTAAATATGTAATAGCATAGGTTAAGTGTGGTATAATAAATACGATAAATGAGTTTTTAATAAACAAAAGATAAATATCTTAATAGTAAATGGAGTGAATAACATGATAAATGACGGATTTGTTAGAGTCGCTTCTGCTTCACCTGTAATCAAGGTTGCTGACGTAGATTTTAACACAGATGAAATAATGAAATTAATAAACGATGCAATTGATAAAGACGTATCAATACTGGTTTTCCCTGAATTATGTATTACAGGTTATACATGTGCGGATCTTTTTTTTCAGGAGCCTTTAATCAGAAGCAGTATGGAAAAATTAGTTATCCTTAAAAAGTACTCTCTAGGAAAAGACATACTTTTTGTTGTTGGTGTTCCTATTAAATATAAAAACGCATTATACAATTGTGCTGCAGTCATATGTAATGGAAAAATATTAGGCGTAGTACCTAAGACATATATACCCAATTATAACGAATTCTATGAACAGCGTTGGTTTTCATCTTCTGAAACTATAATCAAAGATACCATAGTAATTGAATCAGAAGAAATCCCATTCGGTTCTTCCATATTGTTTAGACATAATGAATATGAGGACCTATGTATTGGTATTGAGATATGTGAAGATCTATGGTCACCTCTACCACCTAGTACAATACATGCTATCAATGGAGCAACTATTATTCTTAATCCATCAGCAAGTAATGACTTAGTAGGTAAAAGTTCATATAGAAAAGCTTTGGTATCCTCTCAATCAGCAAAAACTATCACTTCTTATGTCTACTCTTCATCAGGATTTGGTGAATCCACTACTGATGTTGTTTTCGGTGGACACTGCCTTATATATGAAAATGGGACAAAATTAGAAGAAAATAAAAGATTCATGTTAGAATCAACTATGATATATTCAGATATCGATATTGATAAATTAATGGCTGATAGAATCAAAATGACCAGTTATTCTAATCATCTAACCAATCGTTTTGATTCAAAATATATGGTCATTCCTTTTGATCTGACACTTAAGGAACACAATAGTATAGATAGATTCATTGACCCAAATCCTTTTGTACCAAACAATCAAGAAAAAAGAAGCAGGAGATGTCAAGAGATATTCTCTATCCAAACATTAGGGCTTGCAAAGAGAATCACTCACATAGGCTGTGAAAAAGTCATTGTTGGTATTTCCGGTGGTTTAGATTCCACTCTTGCACTGCTTGTATGTACAATGACGTACGACCTCCTTGGTAAAGACAGAAAAAATATCATCGGTGTAACTATGCCTGGTTTTGGAACTACAGATAGAACATACAATAATGCTATATCCTTAATGAATCATCTTGGAGTGACAATCAAGGAAATCTCAATTAAAAATGCTTGCCTAGTCCACTTTGAGGATATAGGCCATGACCCAAATGACCATAGTACAACTTATGAAAATGTACAAGCCAGAGAAAGAACACAGATATTGATGGATTTATCCAATAAGTATAATGGCATAGTAATCGGTACTGGTGATTTATCTGAAATGGCTCTTGGTTGGGCTACCTATAACGGCGATCATATGGCTATGTATTCTGTTAACACAACTATCCCTAAGACTCTAGTAAGATATCTAGTGAGATGGATTACTGAATACAAAGTAGGAGAAGATGCCAAAGCTGTACTATTGGATATACTTGATACTCCAGTTAGTCCAGAACTTCTTCCACCCGACAAGAAAACTGGAAAGATCAAACAGAAAACTGAGGAAGTTGTTGGTCCATATGAATTACACGATTTCTTCCTATATAATATGTTAAGATTTGGTTTTTCACCTAAAAAGATATATAGACTTGCATTACAAGCTTTCAATAATCAGTATACACCTGAGACTATCAAGAAATGGATTAATACTTTTTATAGAAGATTTTTCATGCATCAATTCAAGCGTTCATGTATGCCAGATGGTCCAAAAGTGGGTTCAATCTGTCTTTCTCCAAGAGGAGACCTTAGAATGCCAAGCGATGCAGTATCTAAGATTTGGTTAGAAGAGATAAAAGATATTTAATAATATAAAGGGTTGTAGAATATATCCTACAACCCTAGTATATTTACTCGTTACTTATATTAACATTAGAAAAACGTATGTCATACTCAATATTAAGAGTAATATCCTTACTTTCTTCATCTTCTTTTGAAGCATCAATTTCTATATTACCAGCTTTATTATTTCCCTCAGCAACAATTTTCCATTCTTGTGGAACTTTGATTGTCAAATTACTAAATAACGCTAACACCTTTATTGTTGTTCCATCTTCAATATCAATATCTGTCAAGTCAATATTAAGGCTACCAAAAACAACTGCAGCATCTTCAATTTCTTGGTCTTGTTCGTATTTTATGTCTTCATTATTGAAAATAACAACTTTGCTGAAAGCATCTGTTATTTTTTGGATTTTCTTATAAGCATAATAAGCTCCTCCACCAATTGCAGCACCTAAGACAAGTAATCTTTTTTTCTTCATTTGTATCCCCCTTTTATTGTAAGTACTATACTAATTATATCACTTAAAAAATAATAGTAAAGATTTTACATATGAAATTTATGCTTGTTCAATTATTGTTTCAATTTGATTATTGATAGAACTTTTTCTATTATTAAGCTGATTACTCTCTGTTTCTAATCTTCTCAAAATGCTGTTAACTTCATATTTTGTGTCCTCAACTTTTTCTATAGCACTATTTATCTTTGATTGAACAGCCCAATCCACAAAAAATCCATCAAAGAAATAATCTGCAAAGCCTAAGAAATCACCTAAATCCAACTCTGTATTAATGTAATCATCTACATCACTAAGTTCTCTAGCAAAAGACCTTATCCACTTTTGCATATCAGAAATATAATCCTGTGCTTCTGACATGTTTTCTCTTTTTGCCATAGTAGATAATAATCCTCCACCAAGCATATCCCAAGTTCCCCAATTCTTAGCTGACTGAAGAGCTTCTCGTGCATTATCAATACATGACATGGTGTTTTCACCAGCACTAATTGCTTCATCAATTTCTTTTAGCTGATTACTTATTTCTCTATCCTCTTCCATTAAACTCTCAATTTCATTCCATTTATCTGGCATATATGTAAGTATAAAATCCCTTTTTTGATTCAAGAGCATTTTATATTCTTCTTCTGCTTGACTAAGCTTGCTATATTTTATATTAAGTTTTTCTAGTGATGTTTTACAATCTTCTAACTGAGTTAGTACACTATCACATTTTAACTTGGCAGTTATTGCCTCTTGTTTTTCTTTGTCCAGCTTTTCAGCTTTATCATTAATTATAGTATGTAAGAAATTTGTAAAAGTAACTTTTGTAAGTTTTTCAACATCTTGTTCTTCTTTTCTGAGTTCTTCTTTTAATTGATGCCACTTATCAGTCAGCTTATTACAATCTTCTCCAGTTGATTTTATAAGCTTCTTATAGCGATTAGCCTCACTCATATTTTCTACACATTGTCTTAACTTATCATCTAATTCTTTTTTTCTTTCATTATCATAATTCATTTTGTTCAACCCCTTATTCTTTGTTTAATTATATTGTAAATCAATTATGTATTATTGTACACTCCACAAATTATATATTGATAGTGTCAACTTATTGTA
>NZ_BTPU01000114.1:0-216 GCF_036985595.1 Vallitalea maricola
CTTGAATCTGTAACTTTGAAAGGTATTGAAGGAGTTAACAAAATAAAACATATATTAAGTACATTAAGAAATGAGCCACTTAAGGATATTAATGGTGTCAAAGTAACAGAAGCAGTAGATTACTTGGAGGATACAGATTTACCAAAATCAAATGTACTTTATTATACTCTAGAAGATGGATCATGGTTCTGTTCCTGATGGTCTTACGCAGAACCA
>NZ_BTPU01000115.1:0-2006 GCF_036985595.1 Vallitalea maricola
ATATTACCAAATTGCTTTTTATTGATTTACAAATTATAAACTGTTTATACTTGTATTGTAATCCACATTAAAATAAAAGTATTTGTATAATCCTGAATTATGTTTGTATAATTCTATAATATAGGTTATAATAGTCTTAAGCCAGCTATTTAATCACTTTTAGTGAATGCTTGTAAAATTATACCTATTTCATTTTTAGATGTATGGAGGTCTATCCTTGATTAAAAATATTACAAAATTATCCTTAGCCAATTATGGTACTATAAGTTCCATTCCATATTATGATATTCAATTGGATGATGTAAATAATGAAACAACAAAGATAATTACCACTTTTGATCTTAATTCCTATTTTATTGATACTATGAATAAAACAGTTATCAACATTGAAGAAGGAACTGCTGTTTTATATACCTATACCCCTGGTAATGACTCAAGATCTTTTTTTCTGGACAAATGTGTTATATTAAACCCTAATGTTTTTTATAAAGTCGTTCCTCTTGATAATTCCTGTACCATTAAAATTAAGTTCAACAAAAAAACAACTTCTATACAAAGAAGTAATACACGCCTTGATTTTTCTCGTGGTATAAAAAGCAAACTCAATATTGCTAAAATATATACCTTATATTATCAAGAATTCGATAAGTTTTTTTCATACAAAGGTGAAAAACATGATTTTTGGGAAATTACCTATGTGGATCAAGGTGAATTATCCACATTAATTGATGGAAGGGAATTCATCTTGAAACAAGGTGATTTTATTTTCTATGCACCAAATCAATATCATACTCAAAAAAACAATAGTTCTGTGCCTGTTTCCTTTCTGACTATTAGCTTCAAAATGGATTTTGAACAAGAAGATATTCTAAAAGATAAAATTTTCATTTGTGACCATGAGTTAAAATCCATATTAGAAAAAATATTGGATGAAAAAAATTATAATGGTGTGTATAGTCCAGATTTGATTATATGTTATTTAAAAGAGTTTATAGTTAAGCTGATACGTATCATCTCCAAAAAAAATTCAATAAAGCAGCTTCATACTTCTATGCAGGTCAATACTAATAATGCTTTTGTTAATACGTCCCTTGAGTATATCTATTCTCATATCAGCCAAAAGATAACTGTTGATGAATTAGCTAATAAGGTATCCATTAGTTCTTCTTATTTATCTCGTATTTTCAAGGATGTTATGGGTGTAACAATTATTGATTACATCAATAATTATCGTTTGGACACAAGTAAGGTGTATATAAAATCCACCGATCTTAGTTTAACTCAGATTGCTGAGATTCTTGGTTTCAATTCTATACATTATTTTTCCAAACAGTTTAAAAAAAGATACGGTATAAGCCCAATAGTATATAGTAAATCATTAAAAAACTAAAATAAAGATTACTAGAATATAATTAATACTCTTCACACAAAATATTATCTATACTATATTGAACTTAAACATCTCTTTTAATAAGTTTAATGTATTTTCCTTGATTTTACAGTTAACTAATCGCTCTAAGCAAGTATTTAATTAACTTATATATAATATAAATTGAAGAGGTATAGATATGATAGATAACTATGATATTACTCCCGTAATTGGGATAAGTAAATGTATTAACTTCGCAAAATGTCGTTATAATGGTGACGGTGATAATAATGAATTCATTACTCGTCTTAATGCTTTTGTGGAATACATTCCTTTTTGTCCAGAAGTAGAAATAGGTATGTCAACTCCAAGAAAACCCATACGTCTTGTGGAAGTTAATAACGAAATACACTTGATACAACCGGCTACTCAAATAGACTTAACAAATAATATGCTAGAGTACACTGATTCATTGATGATTAAATTAGAAAATGTAGATGGATTCATTTTGAAAACCAGATCTCCCTCTTGTGGTATAAAAGAAGTTAAAATATATCAAAGTGACAAAAAAGGAGCAACCAGTAGGAAAGGTAAAGGAATGGTTGGTAGTAAGATTACAGAGACTTACAATCATCTT
>NZ_BTPU01000116.1:0-4370 GCF_036985595.1 Vallitalea maricola
CAATCTTTGATAAGATAGCCACCTTATAGCAATTCATCTATTTTGTGGCTTTACAGTTCATATAATAACATTTTCATGCATAAAAACACACTATACATAGTTCTATTAACTACATCTCAAAACATTACAACTGCCTTTAACACTATAGTTTACGCTGTATAGTGTTAATCAATAATACATTTTAATACTAATTCTTATATGCTATAATAACTCATATAAATACTATTGGAGGTTGCTTTATGCCAAAATTTGAAATTATGTGTGATAGCGCATGTGATTTACCTGATTACCTAATCGAAGAATATGATATTAATATAATACCTTTTTATATATCCTTTGATCAGGAAAATTATTTACGGGAAAGAATTGACATAACTATAGATGAATTCTATGATAAATTATATAATAGCTTTCCAAAAACATCATTACCTTCCGTACAAGATTATATTAATAAATTTACTCCTTATGCAGAAAAAGGGAAAAAACTATTATGTATAACACTCACATCAAAATTCAGCGGTTCTTATCAATCAGCTGTAAACGCTCGTGAGATCATATTAGAGAAATATCCTGATTTTAATATAACTATTCTTGACTCTAGGCTATGTACAGCTTTACAAGGTTTATTTGTTGTGGAAGTTGCAAGAATGAAAGATGATGGATTATCTCTTGAAGAAGCACTTGAGAAAATAGAAAAAATAATACCTACAGGCAGGATAATGTTTACAATAGGTACACTTGAATACATGCAAAAAAGTGGAAGAATAGGAAAAGTTAGTGCCATAGCTGGTAATATACTTAACCTAAAACCTCTTATCGTTGTTAGAGATGGTGAACTATTCCCTTACGGTACAATCCGTGGAAGAAAAAAAGCACTTAAGAAAATAGTTTCTATGACAAAAGAACACTTCAAGAAAACTGGTGAAGACATAGATAATTATAATTTCTGTATAGCTAGAGGACACCATACTGATGAAGCTGAAAAAGTAGCAGATAAAGTTAGAGACCTAGGTGTAAAAGGAGATATGCCTTTCTATCAAGTAGGTTCTACAATAGGAACTAGTTGTGGTCCTGACCCAGTTGGAGTTATTTTTATTAAAAATTATAAATATGTATAATTTCTTGATTTATTGAAATATATATAGTATAATTTTTATTAGTTTAAGGGAGTAGCTTGAAACTTGGTCTGATGAATGCCAAGTTGAATAATCAGTCGTCATTCCGGTTCATATACCCGGCTGATTAACCATTTGATAACTATGCTTATTATTATATTATCATATAAGTATTATTATAAAATGAAAGCGAGACTTTTACTGTTTAATACAGTAGAAGTCTTTTTTTGTCACAAGCTATTCAATATATCTTAGGAGGATAACATTAATGAAAGAATTTTTACCCTATTTGCTATTTTTGATTGGCTTTATCATGATTATTAAAGGCAGTGATTGGTTTATAGATGCTACTATATGGATAGCCAAAGTATTAAAAGTACCCAATATCATAATAGGTGCAACCCTAGTTAGTCTATGTACTACTTTACCAGAAGCAATGGTATCAGGAAGTTCTGCTATTAATGGAAATGCAAGTATAGCATTTGGTAATGCATTAGGTTCAATTGCTTGTAATACTGGTTTTATACTGGGTCTAACAATTCTTTTATCAAGACCTGAGATTAAGCAAAAAAAGAAGCTTCGTAGAACAGGATTATTCCTAGTATTTTTATTAAGTTTATTGACTGTTTTTTCTCTTGTATTTGGAGAAATAGCAAGAATAACAGGATTTATGTTTTTAGGTATTTTAGTACTCTACTTATATAACAATGTGAAAGATGCTAAGATGAGTAGTAGTGAAATTAAGCAAGATAAAGAAATCGAAGTTACAAAAAGTATTATTATCAAAAACATAATATTATTTGCTATAGGTATAACTTTTACAATCATCGGTGCTAATCTTCTAGTTACTAATGGTGAAAAAATCGCTAAGATGTTAGGTGTACCAGATATAATCATAGGTGTTACCCTCACAGCCTTTGGTACTTCTCTACCAGAGTTAGTTACTGCTATTACAGCTATAGTTAAAAAAGCTCATGATATATCTATTGGTAATGTTCTTGGTGCTAATATACTTAATATCATATTGGTTATTGGTTTATCATCTAGTATATTACCATTCAAGATTCAACCTAGCTGGTTAAGTTACCATATACCATTTGTATTTGCTATAGTACTTTTACTTGTTGCATTTACTTTATTTAATAAAAAAAGATTTCACCGTTGGAATGGAGTACTAATGATTGCTACTTACTTTGCTTACATCTATTTCTTAGTATTCTAATTCAGAAATTAATTAATTATATTTTAGCTAAAATAATTTATTGAAAAATAAAATCCTGGGCTAACATCCAGGATTTTATGTTAAGCAAAATTTCTAATGGAGTAAAAAATTTGCAAAACGACTATTTAATTTTTGCTATCTCTTTGGCTTTCTTATCGCCAAAAATATAATATACAAGTCCAACTACGATTAATAACCCACCTACTACTTTACCAGTAGAAAAAATTCCTAATTTCACATAATCAATTAAAATTCCTGTAATCATCTGTCCTAAAAAAATAAGTATGGTAACATATACTGCTGATATCTTATTTATTAAAAGGTTATTTAAACATATGATAATTGAACCTATCCCTCCACCTAACATATAGTAAAATGGAGTATCACCCAATTTATTAAAAGAAAAGTCAAATACGAATCTATTCAAAATCAGAAAAAATATGATTGAACATATTAATCCTACTAAATAATTAGTGATACTTGACTGAATTAACCCTACTTTTGTTGCTAGATTTCCATTAATTGATATAGAAACAATAACTAATGCCCCTGCTAATAATGCTAGTATAATGTACATTATAGACCTCCTAAAAACATTTATAAAACAATCATTACAATAATACCAATACTCATTATTGCTATACCAGTTAATTTTCTTATATTTATCTTGTTTTTCTTGACTCCCAATAGTCCAAAGTGATCAATGCACATAGATGCAATTAACTGCCCCATCAATCCAAGACTAATTGTTAACGCTACACCTAATTTGTCAAAACATACATTGTTCATTGTAACGTTGAATATACCAATAGCTCCTCCGAGAAATAAGTATTTAGGGAGTCCTTTTATACTCTGTAGCTTATTACGGCTAATTAAGAATATAATGCTTGTACCTATCAAACCTACTAAATGTATTATAATCAAAGATTCATTATTTCCTATCTGCTGAGCTAATAGTCCATTAAATGAAATCATCAGAGCGATTAAAACTCCGTTAAATACAGCTACAAATTCAAACATAAATGCTCCTCTCAATTGGATAAGCTTTTTATAATAATTTTTTGACTTGATTCATTTATAATAATTATCATTTTATATAATCCTTATACATTAATTACAAATCTATAAGATAAGTGTTTACAAATTACATGTATTAAGATATCATTTAAAATACTATATGTAATAGGACATATGTCATAGGAGTGGATTTTTTTGCAAACATATAAAGATATACAGTTATTCAACATATATAATAAAAAATATAAATTATATGAGATATTTGGGGATGACTTAGAAAGTTATTATGAATTTCATCTATTTGAAAAAGGTGAATTGATATGTAAGATGGATGAACCTGTTTATTATTTCTACCTTTTGGTGGATGGTAAGGCCAAGGTATTTACCATGTCAGAGGATGGAAGGATTTTATTACATGAATTTTATAAATCCATAAGTGATTTTGGTGACATTGAGATTCTTAATAACACTAACTACAGGAGTAATGTTGAAGCTATTAAGCAAAGTTTGTTTATGGCTTTTCCTGTTAATTATATAAATTCTATATGTATGAACAGGAAAAAGTTTTTACAGTATTTATGTGTTAATCTAAGTAGGAAATTTATGATTAACTCTAAGAAAAGTTCTTATAATATCTTATATCCTCTTAAAAATAGATTGGCTGCATTTATATTGGAGCATATAACTGTAGAGGGGCAGAGATTGATAACACTTACCTCATCTTATAAAGAAATAGCTGAATCACTTGGGACAAGTTATCGTCATTTGTATAGGTCTTTGAATGAATTGAAATCATTGAATCTTATTGAGATTGATGGTAAGCAGATTAGGATTATTGATGAGGTGAATCTTAGAAAGTTAAGTAAGGAATTATAGATTTAGTAAATATTTTATAATAGTTCAAGTAAGTCAGAAAAAATGTTTTGTTCTGACGTGGTATTTGCAAAATAGTATATGTATATGTTACGCCAGCTACTTGCTCGTCCTGAGCAAACTGCTGGGTTCGGCGTCCTGCC
>NZ_BTPU01000117.1:0-394 GCF_036985595.1 Vallitalea maricola
AGATATAACAGAAAATATAGTGGTGACTATAACTAAAGATGGTAGCCTTTTAGATGCAATATCTACAAATGAGCCAGGAACATATATCTATCACTATAATGTATCTGACGAAAAAGGTAACAAAGCAGATGAAGTAACAAGAACAGTAATAGTAAAAGATGATGAAGAAGCTCCAGTAATAACCCTAGTAGGAAATGATAATGAAGAAATAACCTATGGAGGAACGTATACAGATGCAGGAGCAACAGCATTAGATAATAAAGATGGAGATATAAGTGAGAACATAGTAGTGACTATAACTAAGAACGGTGAAAATGTTGGTGAAGTATCTACAAATGAGCCAGGAACATATATCTACCACTACAATGTAACTGATGAAAAAGGCAATCAAGCC
>NZ_BTPU01000118.1:0-737 GCF_036985595.1 Vallitalea maricola
CTTTAGTAGGAAATGATAATGAAGAAGTGACATATGGAGGAACGTATACAGATGCAGGAGCCATAGCATTAGACAATAGAGACGGAGATATAACAGAAAATATAGTAGTAACTATAACTAAGAATGGTGAAAATGTTGGTGAAGTATCTACAAATGAGCCAGGAACATATATCTATCACTACAATGTATCAGATGAAAAAGGCAATCAAGCCCAAGAAGTGATAAGAACAGTAGTAGTAAAAGACGATGAAGAAGCTCCAGTGATAACTCTAATAGGAAATGCAACAGAAGAAGTTACCTACGGAGGAACGTATACAGATGCAGGAGCAACAGCCTACGATAATAGAGACGGAGATATAACAGAAGATATAGTGGTGACTATAACTAAGAGTGGTGAAGTTGTAGATAAATTAATTACAAATGTGCCAGGAACATATATTTATCACTACAATGTAACTGATGAAAAAGGCAATCAAGCCCAAGAAGTAACGAGAACAGTAGTAGTGAAGGAAGATGAAGAAGCTCCAGTAATAACTCTAGTAGGAAATGCTTCGGAAGAAGTAACCTATGGAGGAACGTATACAGATGCAGGAGCCACAGCTTATGACAATAGAGATGGAGATATAACAAAGGATATAGTGATAACTATAACTAAAGACGGTATTCTTGTAGATGAAATATCTACAGTCATGCCAGGAACATATATCTATCACTATAATGTATCCGATGAAAAAGGC
>NZ_BTPU01000119.1:0-3196 GCF_036985595.1 Vallitalea maricola
ATGGAAAACTGTGAAAACAAGAAAAACCAAAGCAACAACAAGCTACGAGAATCAAAAGATTCTATAAAATAACTTGTAAATCTTAGCTCTTAGATGACTATATAATATTGAAAAATATTAATGAAACATTTATTCTTATCAAGTTATACTAAGCTTTAAAAATCTTCTAAAACCATGAAGATATTTAAAACTAAGAATAACTAAGATTAGAAAAATGTATTATAGGTCAAGCTAATAAGAGCATAGGGTGGATGCCTTGGCACTAGGAGCCGATGAAGGACGTGATAAGCTGCGAAAAGCTTCGGGGAGGCGCAAATAGCCATCGAACCGGAGATATCCGAATGGGGAAACCTGGCTAGGAAATACCTAGTTACTGCATAGTGAATACATAGCTGTGCAGGGGGAACTCGGGGAACTGAAACATCTAAGTACCCGAAGGAGTAGAAAGAAACATCGATTCTCTGAGTAGCGGCGAGCGAAAGGGGAAGAGCCCAAACCTAATAACCTAGTTATTAGGGGTTGTGGACTGCAAAAGGTATCTTGAGAATTAACCGAATGGTTTTGGGAAAGCCAACCAAAGACGGTGAAAGTCCGGTAGGTGAAAATTCAAAAGAGCTGGCAGGATCCAGAGTAGCACGGGACACGAGAAACCCTGTGTGAAGCTGGGGGGACCACCCCCCAAGGCTAAATACTACCTAGTGACCGATAGCGAATAGTACTGTGAAGGAACGGTGAAAAGAACCCCGGGAGGGGAGTGAAAAAGAACCTGAAACCCTATGTTTACAAGCAGTCGAAGATCTATATATGATCGACGGCGTACTTTTTGTAGAACGGTCCGGCGAGTTACGTATACTGGCAAGGTTAAGGACTAAAGGTCTGGAGCCGAAGGGAAGCCAAGTCTTAACAGGGCGTTAAGTCAGTGTATGTAGACCCGAAACCGGGTGACCTACCCATGGCCAGGATGAAGTTACCGTAAAAGGTAATGGAGGTCCGAACCCACACGTGTTGAAAAACGTGGGGATGAGCTGTGGGTAGCGGAGAAATTCCAATCGAACCCGGAGATAGCTGGTTCTCCTCGAAATAGCTTTAGGGCTAGCCTTGATGGAGTCTAATGGAGGTAGAGCACTGAATTGTCTAGGGGGCTGCGAAGCTTACCAAAACATATCAAACTCCGAATGCCATATAGATGCTCATCAGGAGTCAGACTGCGCGAGATAAGTTGGGTAGTCAAAAGGGAAAGAGCCCAGACCACCAGCTAAGGTCCCAAAGTACATGTTAAGTGGGAAAGGATGTGAGATTTCGAAGACAACTAGGATGTTGGCTTAGAAGCAGCCATACATTCAAAGAGTGCGTAATAGCTCACTAGTCGAGAGATCTTGCGCCGAAAATGTCCGGGGCTAAAACATGACACCGAAGCTGTGGATTGATACAAAGTATCAGTGGTAGAGGAGCATTCTTAAAAGGGAAGAAGCTGTACCGAAAGGAGCAGTGGACTATTAAGAAGAGAGAATGCCGGAATGAGTAGCGAGAGAGAAGTGAGAATCTTCTCGGCCGAATATCTAAGGTTTCCAGAGTAAAGCTGATCTTCTCTGGGTAAGTCGGGACCTAAGGCGAGGGCGAAAGCCGTAGTCGATGGACAACAGGTTGAAATTCCTGTACCGCATGCAAACAGAACTGTGGGGACACAGGAGGATAAGAGAAACGGGGAATGGAAAAACCCGTTCAAGTACAAAGGATAGGATGGAAGGCAAATCCGCCGTCTGTTTCTGAAGTACGAATAGGACCGAAATAAAAGTAGGGAAGTCTCTGAATCCAAACTGTCAAGAAAAGCCGCTATTGTTTTGTATGTGCCCGTACCGCAAACCGACACAGGTAGATGAGGAGAGAATCCTAAGGCCGACGGGAGAAGCGTTGTTAAGGAACTCGGCAAAATGACTCCGTAACTTAGGGATAAGGAGTGCCTCTTAATAGAGGCCGCAGAGAATAGGCCCAAGCGACTGTTTAGCAAAAACACAGGTCTCTGCAAAACCGAAAGGTGAAGTATAGGGGCTGACGCCTGCCCGGTGCTGGAAGGTTAAGAGGAGGGGTTAGCGCAAGCGAAGCTCTGAATTTAAGCCCCAGTAAACGGCGGCCGTAACTATAACGGTCCTAAGGTAGCGAAATTCCTTGTCGGGTAAGTTCCGACCCGCACGAAAGGCGTAACGATTTGGGCACTGTCTCGACAACGCGCCCGGTGAAATTGTAGTACCAGTGAAGATGCTGGTTACCCGCGACAGGACGGAAAGACCCCGTGGAGCTTTACTCCAGCTTGATACTGGGATTCGGTATTACATGTACAGGATAGGAGGGAGACGTTGAAGCAAGGACGCCAGTCTTTGTGGAGTCGATGTTGGGATACCTCCCTTGTAGTACTGGATTTCTAACCTGGCACCATAAACTGGTGTAGGGACAATGTCAGGTGGGGAGTTTGACTGGGGCGGTCGCCTCCGAAAAGGTATCGGAGGCGCTCAAAGGTCATCTCAGAATGGTTGGAAACCATTCGAAGAGTGCAAAGGCAGAAGATGGCTTGACTGTGACACCGACGGGTGGAGCAGGTACGAAAGTAGGACTTAGTGATCCGGTGGTATGAAAGTGGGATTGCCATCGCTCAACGGATAAAAGCTACCCCGGGGATAACAGGCTTATCACTCCCAAGAGTTCACATCGACGGAGTGGTTTGGCACCTCGATGTCGGCTCATCGCATCCTGGGGCTGAAGTAGGTCCCAAGGGTTGGGCTGTTCGCCCATTAAAGCGGTACGCGAGCTGGGTTCAGAACGTCGTGAGACAGTTCGGTCCCTATCCGTCGTGGGCGCAGGATATTTGAGAGGAGCTGTCCTTAGTACGAGAGGACCGGGATGGACGAACCGCTGGTGTATCTGTTGTATTACCAAGTGCATAGCAGAGTAGCCAAGTTTGGAAGGGATAAACGCTGAAGGCATCTAAGCGTGAAGCCCCCCTCAAGATAAGATATCCCATACCGAAAGGTAGTAAGACCCCTTGAAGACTACAAGGTTGATAGGTCGGAGGTGTAAGCATGGTAACATGTTCAGCTGACCGATACTAATAGGTCGAGGGCTTGACCTAAGTACATCAAAGAGATTTGAATGTATAATAGTTAAGCTAAGAGTTAAGATATATAAGTTATGTAGCTTTGCA
>NZ_BTPU01000120.1:0-6739 GCF_036985595.1 Vallitalea maricola
TGGAAGCACATTCATATTTTGAATGTTCATCATGGATATCTATAGTTTTTTCAATATCCTTTACTTCTGAATAATATTGTTCTTTATTTTCTTTCATGAATTCATTTACGCTAAAATCTCCACCAAAATTAATAATATGAACGTTGTTATTTTCTGGATGTACTTCTTCACCTCTAGCAATAAGCATATCAAGATCAATATCTTTATAACTCTCTTGGCACTCTATGGAAGGATAATATTTCCTGTGATCGGTTAATGCCATAAAATCAAATCCGATTTTTCTACATGACGCAGTTACAAATCCAGGGGATTCCTTACCATCCGAGTGATGGCTATGCATATGTAAGTCACCTTTATATGGTATTCTATTAAATAAATCTGACTTGACAGAATAGAAGTTGAAGGTGTAAGATTTCTTAGTTGCAGTATCAGTGATTTTAATTATATGTTCTTGCTCTCCTGTAAAATGTTGAGTCAGTCTAATAACACCATCTTTTGCTCTGACCATATACTTTTCTTGATAGTTATATTCACCAATAGTAGAAAAATGTTCTAAAGGATAATAAGCGACTTCTATATCGGTATCAGAATCAAAAGTCTCGTATTTTGCTAATGGTTTGATTTTAATTTCAGCAGTTGTATCAGAAAGTATAATCTTTGGGGTAACCTCAAAAAACGTAATTCTTCTTCATGGATATCCTCCTAAAGCTGTGCATGATGTTACTTAGTTAATTAAAAATAGTTAAACTTTTTGTACCAAATCTATTGACATAAGTCCATAAAGGAGGATTATCTGATATAGTTACAGCAAAAATATAAAAAGATAACTTCTTAATAACATAAAATAAGTCCTTAATTGAGGTTTACATTTTGAAAGATTTTTTCTCTTTACTAAATGTACAAGGTGAATTCGCTTATATATGAATTTTAACAGTCGACGGTTAAGTTCAAAAAAAATATTTTGAAAGGAAGTAAATAATATGGGAACATTTTCAACAACAATTAAGGAACATTATAACAATATCTCGTATACTGATGGAGGCAAGACCTATAGTGATGTCAAAATTTTTAAGACAAATCCAGCAACCGAATCAATTGCAGCAGCTATTTATCAAAACGGTAATAAGCAGATGATGGAAAACACGAATCCTTCTGGTATAAATCCTTCAGATGTAATCGCAAAAACAAACGGAGGAGCAATGGAATATGGGGAACATGGGGATGCTTTTTATGGCATAGCATATCAAGACGGTCACCTCTACATTTCCGGATATTCAACAAACTCTTCAGACCCTGTTTTTGATACTTTGAGAATAAACTACTATCCATCTTTTTGCGTAAAGACTGACGGTACTGCAACAATCAGGTGGTTTTCAAGCCGTACAAGCCTTCAAACAGCCTTACCATATATTAGTACGATAATTGCAGCATCCCAACCGTTAGTCTATACTGATAAGTCCGTATTTGAGCATACTCTCTTTGATCAATATGATGGAGGACACCAAATTTTAAATCCTGCAGATTTAAATGACACAAATTACCATTATTGGGATAGGTACTGTAACAACACAACGAATAGTAAGTCCAATAGGACTTTTCTTGGTCATAAACCTGACGGATCTTTTTACATGGTTTGTGTATGCCCTGCTAGAATGTCATTACCTGTTGGTGCAAAACTCATGCTTGATTTAGGCTGCGATTATGCAGTCAATCTGGATGGGTCAGGAGGAGTAAAAATGCGTGTTGCCTCTGGATATACCAATGGATTTACCTCAGGTCAAATGACTCCTGGCGGTACTGATTGGTTCGGAGAAGTAGTATGTGCATACCTAAAATAATTATATATCACAGGCAGTAAATTATCAAAACCCCCAAATTTCTTATGAAATCTGGGGGTTTTATAACGTGAAAACAAAAGTCTAAACCTAGAATCCTATGATAATCTTTGATACCTTTCCATTATATATTTCAACTGAAAATTGATCATCATAATGGATGGTTCTTAATTCTTTTTCATCCACCATTTCAACAAAAAAATCAGTCACCCATTTATCATTCCCATACAAATCCCAATATTTTTCTATACTGTCACCTACTCTTAAACCCCTTGGGGTCTTATACTTATCCGTTATTAAGACTATTTTTACTATTTCTTTAAAATCTTTTTGTACCTCTGATACTTCATTCGTTGCAAGTGTGAACTCCATATCCCCGTCGGTATAGACTTCAACCTTAAGTAAACCATCTTCAGATTGATCTATAATCCGACCAGTTGTTTTAAATCTGTCTCTAATATCTTTATCAAGGGAATTGAAATTGGTACCAATTGTAAATTCTTCCACACTGAGTTCCTTAATAAAGAAAGAAAGAATAATTCTATTTCGTTCTACATTCCACCTTGTCCTAGCCGAAAAACAAAAAGAAAAATATTCCGTAGGAATAAAAGTTTTACCATTTTTCACTATAGGAACATAATGTTCTAGTTTTTCAGGTTTTAGAAAGGTCGGAACAATGCGAGCTTCCTCTGTATCCTTGAGAATCCTTGCTTTTCCGATCCATATTTTTGAAAAAACTCCCGTATCATTTGGTCTTTTTAGTGCCATTAGAACAGCTTGCTCATCTGGTATATATGCTACAATCCCACCGCATAAATTGATAATTTCTCTAAGCGGAACATAAACAGTACCATTTTCGAAAAAAGGTGCATTATTTAAAGTTATTGGTTCGCCGTTTAACAAAGCTTCATTACTATTCACAGCCATACTTATGCATATACCATTGGTGCTATCATTTTCAAGTGCAGCAACAGGTAACGCATGAGCAAAAAAACTAACCATTATGCTAGCAAAAATAATTTTTTTAAATTTGTTTACCATATAAACCTCCTATTTTTTAATCCATAATTTATATATTGTTAGACACATTGCAGAAAATGACACCCTCTTCTAATTTTACACTTTACTTTTACCCCCCTCTTTTTTCTTTGTCATATTCCTCTTTATTCTTTTAGTAATTTATTCTTTTAGTTCATCCAGTTCCTCAAGTGTTTAAAAATAGTACCTTATATGACAGCCACCAGGATGAACATCATTATCACTTTTACACACTTCGTAAAAACTACAATTAATATAGTAAGAGTAATCATTTTCTATAAAAACCAATACATATATACATTTATTTTATGAACTAGTTGTTATGTATCTTCTACCATTATATCATATTTTCGTAATTGATTTAATATTTTTTATTATATAGACAAACATACAAATGTGTTATATTTATTTATTCTAAAATTAACTTATTTATATATTAAAAGCTATGGAATATTAATTTTTTATATAGAATATAATTATCCTTCTGGGAGTTAAATATAAACAGGTTAAACTGTATAAAAATTTCCAATATTGGTAGAACAGGTCTGATGCTATTTCTTTCAAATGTTTAGTGTATTGAGCAACAAATATATTTGATGCCTTCTGAATAAAAATTAATGGGGTTGTCGGAAAATAACGTTTTTCGATACTTCTAAATAAAAAAACAGCGAACCAATAAAAATCAACATCTAAAATCGATGACGAATTTATGGGTTTTGTTTTTTGCCTTTTTTTATTATCGCTTAAAATATTTTTATGCATCACAATCAAAGTTGCCTATTGTTTTAGATAACCTTTTTACTTATGCTGCCGTTTCTGCTGTTTTACCTTCTAATTTTTGAATTTTACCCGTTATGAAACGGTGATATTTATTTAGGTTTCTTGCCATTGTGTAGAGCATGAATTCTTTATATACTTTTTCTGAAGAGCGATAATTAAATCGCCTGAATTTATCATTTTCTTTTATATCACCAAAATGTCACTCTGTCTGAATAGAACGAATTTGTCTGTTTAGGACACCTTCTTCACTTTGGATATTTTGGTTAGAATCCATTTTCAGCGCTTCCCATTGTTCATTAATTTTCATGACTTTATTTCGATTGGCATCCTTGGCTTCATTATATTTATATAAACAATTAGCTTTGTGAATACAGCTTCTACAGTCACTACAAGCATAGACTTCAAAAGTTCTTTCAAATCCATCCTTTTTATGTGTTTCTGTCCGTTGATATTCTAGTATTCTATTGTCAGCACAACGGTAATAATGGGTGTTTTCGTATATCAGAGAGGTCATATTATAGTATTTTCCAATATCATTTTGATAGGCCTTTGTTTTCATTTTCTCATGGGTTTGTAATTTAATATAACTCTTTATGTTGTTTTCTTTTAAAAACAACAAGTTTTTCTCGCTACAATAACCACTATCAGCTGTTATCGTTTAGGATAATGATCCAGTGCTGTTTTATGCTTGCTTAAAACTGGAACTAACGTATTGTAATCCGTTCTGTCATTGCTAATATAAGCATGGAGCATGGACAATAAAATAATTTTCTACCGCTATCTGTACATTTTAAGCAGGTTTAAGCTGCCCATTTAATGTAAAACTGTTTTTCAGAATTTAAACAAAAAGTTATTTACCTCAATAAAATTCTTCTACTTTCTATGTTTTTATTTCAATTCATGCATATCTCATCAATAATAAAAGTGAATAATATTAATATATTTATATTGATGCCCATGATAATATATATTATAGAAGTGTATTGCGTAATTTACTAAATATATTTATATAATACTAGTTATATGCTTAAAATTATACTTTTTTACAAGTTAATATGTTATAAATAATTAAATGTATAATTAAAGAAAAACATATAAAAATTAAGTTTACAAAATATATAATATTTCCTCTTTATTTGTAAAGGGGGAAATTTTTTATGAACGATATACATTTATTAATAAAAAATTATAGAAATGATGGGGATGAAACATATTTAGTACAAATAATAGAAAGATTTAAACCGATTATACAAAAATATTCAAGGTTATTGAAATATGAAGATGCTGAAAATGAATTGATAGAGCATTTAATTATTTGTATAAAGAACATTCCATTAACTACTGAGGGGAAACAAGTAAATTATATAGTACAATGTGTCAAAAACAAATATATATATCTTTCAAAAAGAAGTAATAAACTCAAAAATGAAATATCATCAAATTTAATTGATATTAAACCTAAAAGCGATTCAATAAATCCGATAATCATAGAGATGTATATGGCTATTGATGAACTTCCAAAAGAAGAGAAATCCGTGATAATTAATAGGTATTTTTATGGGTATTCAGATAAGGAAATCAGTAAATTTCACAATGTTTCAAGACAAGCTATTAACAAATTAAGGAGAAAAGCTTTGAAAACTTTAAGAAAACGAATGGAGGAGGTATATTAGTTGGAATCAGAGATATTAAAAGTAGCCATTACTCAAGGGTTATGGGCTACCCTATCAGTAATTTTAATATTCTATATACTAAAGTCACAGGAGAAAAGAGATATAAAACAAGAAAATAGAGAAAAAAAATATCAAGAAATAGTAAGTAAATTGACAGAACAACTATATATAGTAAAAGACATACAAGATGATATTAAGGAATTAAGGAATTCTAGATAGAGTATTTAATTTAAGAAAAAAGGGGCTGTCTCAAGGACTTTTCCGAAATGACAAACCTCTAGATTAAAAATATAGTGAGTCAATCTTCTGTTTTCTAGTAAAACAATGGAGGCTCACTTGTTTTTTTGCATCATTGTTAGAGATTCATAGAATCTCATAATATTGCTATATCTTTAAGTAGATTATGCAATTTTTTATAAATGTCAACATCAAAATGTATAAAAGTTCCAACATGAAAAAGCATAAAAATTTCAAGGTGTTTAGGATCGTTTGTATAGAGTATTATTTTTACCATCTTGAACATAGTCCAACACATCTTTGGTCCTATAAGAGGGTCCAATTATCTTAATGATATGCGAATGATGCAATAATCTATCAAGTATTGCATTAGCTAAGGTTATGTCAGAAAAAACTTCTCCATTTGCTAAATGGTTGATTCGTAGGTAATTGTAGAATTATTTTCATAGCGTTTTGTAATCAGTTGGAAGAAGAGGTTGGCACCAAGTTGGTCAACTGGTAGATAGCCTATTTTCATCAATTATAACAACTTTGTATTTACTATAATGCTTTAGTCTTGTTTCTAGACGATTTTCATGATAGGCTTTCCTAAGATTCTGTATTAAATCATGGCATGTTATCAAATAGGTTAATTGCCTATTACTTGCAGCTTCTATACCTATTGCAGTTGCAAGATGTGTTTTACCTACTCCAGGGGTACCGTAAAAGAGGATGCTTTCTTTCTATTCCAAAAATCTTTAAGTACATAAATCCATAATCTGTGCTTTTTCAACTGATGGTTGAAAATCATAGTCGTATTCGTCAGCTCGCTTCACAAAGGGAAAGCCTGCTACACTTACTTGTATTTTTGATGCCATTTCATTTTTATGAATTATCTCTTTATCGGTAAGGTGGAGTAGCGCATCTAATACGCTAACCCCTTCCTATAATTAAAACTTTAAAAGAACAAGGTTATAGATTTGGTGATTTATACGAAGTTGAATAAATTAATTAATATGCAGGTAAGCTAATTAAAAGGCTTTGCAGAATAAAATAAATAAGAAGCTGTCAGAGTATATTTGTTGATTCTTGTATAAACAGAAAAATGTATGCTCTGACAGCTTCATTTTATATTTAAGTAAACAGAATCAGTTGTAATACCAATATTTTGAAAAAAGTTTATTGTATAGGTCATTG
>NZ_BTPU01000121.1:0-7590 GCF_036985595.1 Vallitalea maricola
TTATTACAATATCTTGTATAAAGCTTAGCTTTTTTACTTTTCATATTAATCTCAATAACATTTATATGCTAATTATTATATTATTATGAGGGTATATTCAAATTAATTAGTCCATGACAACTGTAGTTTTTTCGAGATTCCATATTTCCTTAGCATATTGTTCTATAGTTCTATCTGATGAAAATTTACCGCTGTTAGCCGTATTAAGCATTACCATCTTAGCCCACCTACTTTGATTAGCATAAGCGATATCAATTTTCTTATGAGCTTCTTTGTAGCTATGAAAATCTTTTAATATGAAATATGGGTCAGGTCTGCCTCCATCTCCATTAAGCAGAGAATCATAGATTTCTCTGAACAAATCAGGGTCATCAGGTGCATAGAAACCATTAATCAATTGAGTAACAACTTTCCTGATGTCAGCATTATTATTATATAAATCCCAAGGATTATAGGAATCATCATGTTGAAGCTTAATGACTTCTTCTGAAGATAACCCAAATATGAAGCAATTATCTCTGCCCACTTCCTCTACTATCTCTATATTTGCTCCATCCATAGTTCCTAGAGTTACAGCTCCATTAAGCATAAGCTTCATATTTCCTGTTCCGGAAGCTTCCTTACTAGCTGTGGATATCTGTTCACTAACATCTGCTGCTGCAATAATTATTTCAGCATTAGAGACATTATAATTTTCTATAAAAACTACTTTAATCTTATTTTTTATATTTATATCATTATTAATAACATCAGCTACATTATTTATAAGTTTTATTATTAGTTTTGCTCTTGTATATCCAGGTGCTGCTTTTGCTCCAAATATAAAGGTTCTAGGTATCATATCAAGATCCGGATTTTCCAATAATTCATTGTACAGATGCATTACGTGTAGAATATTCATCAACTGTCGTTTATATTCATGTAATCTCTTAATCTGTACATCAAATATGGACCTAGGATCTATCTCAATATTATTATGTTCTTTTATATATTCAGCTAGGCGTACTTTATTCTCATACTTTATTTTCATGAATTCTTTTTGTTCTTGTTCGCTATCAGTATATTTTTCCAGCTTTTTAATATGTGGCAAATAAGTTATCCATTTGTCTCCTATTAGACCTGTAACAAAATCTGCTAATTTTGGGTTTGCTTCTAGTAAAAATCTTCTTTGAGTTATACCATTTGTTTTATTATTGAATTTATCTGGATAAATTTCGTAAAAATCTTTTAGCTCTTCATTTTTCAATATTTTTGTATGAAGCATAGCAACACCATTGACAGAGTGACTTCCGACGATACACATCCAAGCCATTTTGATTTGCCCATCCATGATTATGGACATATTATGAATGCGTTCCTTACTTAAATGAAATTCATCTACAAGCCTTAGACAGAATCTCCTGCTAATCTCTTCAATAATCATATATATCCTAGGTAATAATCTGCTTAATAATTCTATAGGCCATTTTTCAAGTGCTTCACTCATTATTGTATGATTCGTATAAGCACAAGTTTTTGTTGTAATATCCCAAGCTTCTTCCCATTCTAACTCTTCTTCATCCAACAAAACTCTCATTAATTCGGGTATAGTTAGAGATGGATGTGTATCATTGATATGAAATGCTATTTTTTCTGGTAACTCCCTTATATCGTTATGTTTTTGTTTGAATTTATTGATGACTTGCTGCACTGTGGCTGATATAAAAAAGTACTGTTGTTTCAATCTAAGTTCTTTACCCATATAATGATTGTCATTAGGATATAGTACTTCCACAATTGATTTGGCTAGGTTTTGTTGTTCTACTGCCTTGTGATATTCTCCTCTGTCAAAAGATTCTAGGTCAAAACCTACAATCGCTTCTGCATCCCATAATCTTAAGGTATTGACTGTATTATTGTCATAACCTACTATGGGTATGTCATAAGGTATGGCTTTTACTGATTGATAATTTTCTTGTACGAACTTATCTCTTCCATTAGCTGTTTTTAATACTCTTACACTTCCAAGGAATTTGACTTCTACACCATATTCATCTCTTCTAACTTCAAATGGGTTTCCATTTTTAAGCCATTCATCTGGTCTTTCAACTTGATATCCATCTATTATTTTCTGCTCGAATATCCCATAACGATAACGAATACCACAACCATATGCAGGATATTCCAAGGTAGATAAAGAATCTAAAAAGCATGCAGCTAATCTTCCAAGCCCTCCATTTCCAAGTCCTGGGTCAGGCTCCATATCTTCTATGATATTCAAGTCAAGCTCCAATTCATCACACACTTTTTTTACAACATCATCTACTTTCATATTAATTATGTTATTTCCAAGTGCTCTTCCCATAAGAAACTCCATGGATAAATAATATACAGTCTTAGGGTCCTTCTCATCATAAGTTTTATGGGTTTCAATCCATTGGTCTATAATAATATCTCTTACTGCAAAGGCTAGAGCTGCAAATATTTGTTCTTTTGACGCTTGATCAATAGTTTTTCTAAATTGATTCTTTATATTTTCAAGGACAGCTTCTTTCAAGTCTTCTACAGTAACATCTAATCTATTCATTAACATCAATCCTTTCAGTAATATACCATATCTTCTTTTACATATTATGCCTAAGATTATGTTTTTTTACTTATAATTTAGTAAAAAAATAAACTTCCAAGTTAGGAAGTCAATTTAATAATGTTTTTATATGCATTAAATAGTACATCTAGTATCTTTATTTAATTTTGATTACTGAAATTTCTTTGAAAAACTTCTTCTCCATTATCATTTAGTAGACTGATTTTTTGTAGTACTTCATTGAAATATTTTTTAAAAGTTACAGAATAAGATTCTGCTTCTTTATAATCATTATAAGCTTTATTCTGATTATTTTCTTCAATAGCAGCTATCACGTCAAAAGCTTTTTGGTGTAATGCATGATGTAAATTGTCTATTTTTTCCCATATATCTCTAATGATTGGATTTTCTACTTTTAAAGAATGATAAAAATGTCCAAAAGAACATCTTTTGTCATCTTTTTGAATAGCCTTAATCTCCATAGTGTTTGCCATATTTTTTAATAATTCAAGCCACTTATTATGGCTTTCTATTGCTTGAAGAATACGCATTTTAATTTCTTCATTTGAAATAGGGGTCAAACTATTATTAACAACTTCTGTTAAATCATTTACAACTTTTGTAATCTCTACATCTATATCTTTAGTGTTTTTTGCTAATTCAAATGCTGCTTCTGAATCATCCGAAATCTTGGATGCCATATTAGAAATACTATCAGAATCTGTGGCTACCATTTGCATAGCTGCTGCTATATCTTCTGACGCTGAATTAATCTGTTCCATAATTTCTGAGAATTCACCAATGCTATTAACTGTTTTATCTAATTTTTTAACATTATTCCCAAAAGCTTGATTTATTTCATCTAATTGTGTAGATATATCATTTGTAGAATTTATAGTATGATCAACACTTAAACGACATGCTCTTGCATTACTGCGAATACCTTCCATAAAATTTGTCATATTGCTTAATTTTGACTTAGTATCCTCCGCTAACTTACGTATCTCTTCCGCTACCACAGCAAAACCTCTTCCTTGTTCTCCTGCTCGTGCAGCTTCAATACTAGCATTTAAAGCTAATAGATTAGTTTGATCTGCTATCATGGCCACACCATTTACAATCTCGTCAACCTCATCTGAATATGATTCTAAAATGCCTATTTTCTCGGATAAATCCTTTGCATCTTTCACAACGTGGTTTTTTATTTGATTAATTTCACTTAATTGAGCCATATTTTGATTATTAACTTTAATCAATTCATTGGACTGTTTATTTAATTCTTTCATTGTATATGTTTGTTGTTTAATTGCTCCTTCTACTTCGTTCATACTAGCTGTTATTTCTTCTACCATAGACATATTGGATTGACTATTATCAGCTAATTCACTAGAAAAATATTTTAAATGATTTGATATGTAGGTCATAGTTACATCAAAATTACTCAACCTAATAGATTGGTTAAGAAGTTTATTAAGTTGAATAGCTACATTTTCATCGTTTTCGATTAATACCTCAATCAAATTTAATATTGCTTGATTTTTTTTCTTAGATATATTTTGGGGTAAATTTGGCTCATTCTTCCCATTCAAATAACCTTCCAAATAATCTATTATGGCTCTATTTTCTTTGCAATTTTTATTAATAATCATTATTCTTCCCTCTGTTCATAATTTTTTCTAATACTTTATAACAAGTTCAAAATGGATAAAATTAGATATTCATCTCCATAAATAATTTATCTAAAAGGCTGTTAAAAAAATTCTCTTTTAACAGCCTTTTAATATTTATACTTTTTATTTAAATTTAATTATTTTTTTCTACAGCTAAATATACTTTTTCACTATTTATTTTCCATTCTTTTGAGTAAACATTTTCATTCTTACCTACATTAAGAATATCTGCTAATGTTTCTGATAAAATTTGTTTTTTATTTTTATTTACGATATCTATTAATTTATCATTATCATCAACGTATATCTTAATATGGTCTGTTACTTCAAAATCAGCTTCTTTTCTCATAGTTTGAATCTTACTTATAATTTCTCTAACAAGACCTTCTTCAATAAGTTCTTCAGATAAGTTAGTATCAATAACAACTGTTACATCTTTATCTGTATTAGATTCATAACCAGTTTTTTTAGTTGATTCAATTAATAAATCTTCTTCAGCAAGTTCTACAACAGTACCATCTATATCAAATTTCAAAGCACCTTCTGCTTTTAATTCGTCCATCATCTTATTACCGTCACCATCTTGAAGCAATGTTCTGATTTGATTTAATAGTCTACCGTATTTTGGACCTACTGTCTTAAGCTGTGGTTTGAAGTTATAGGTTGTAAATTCTCTTACATCATCAGTAAATAATACTTCTTTTATATTAAGCTCTTCTGAAACAATGTCTTTATATAATTCAGGTAGGTTGAATGAAGATTTCACATACATCTTACCTATAGGTTGTCTATTCTTGATGTCAGCACTGTTTCTACAAGCTCTTCCGCTTACAACTATCTTTAATACTAATTCCATGTTTTTCTCAAGTTCCAAGTCAATAATTTTTTCATTAGCAACTGGGAAGTTACATAAATGCACACTTTCAGGAGCTTTCTTATTGAAATTGTACTCGAGATTTCTATAGATTTCTTCTGCCATGAATGGTACGAATGGAGCAGAAATCTTAGCTAAGGTTGTAAGAGCAGTATATAATGTCATATAGGCATTAATTTTATCTTGTGGCATATCTTTTTGCCAGAATCTTTCTCTACTTCTTCTTACATACCAGTTACTAAGGTCATCAACAAATTCCATCAATGCTCTTGAGGATTCTGTAATTAAATAATTATCAAGATTAGTATCTACTGTCTTGATAAGTGTATTTAATTTTGATAACAACCATTTATCCATTAATGATAATTTATCATATTCAAGTTCATACTTGGTAGGGTCAAATTCATCAATGTTAGCGTATAACACATAGAATGCATAAGTATTCCAGAATGTTCCCATGAATTTACGTTGACCTTCTATAACTGCATTATCATAGAATTTGTTAGGTAACCAAGGAGCACTGTTGTTATAGAAATACCATCTTACTGCATCAGCACCGTGCTTGTCTAAAGCTTCAAATGGGTCTACAGCATTTCCTTTGGATTTGGACATTTTCTGACCATTTTCGTCTTGAACAAGTCCAAGTACTATTACATTCTTGAATGCTGGCTTATCAAATAGTAATGTTGATATTGCTAACAATGAATAGAACCAGCCTCTTGTTTGGTCAACAGCTTCACTAATAAAATTAGCTGGGAAGTTATCTTCAAATATCTCTTTATTTTCAAATGGGTAATGCCATTGAGCATAAGGCATTGAACCTGAGTCAAACCAACAGTCAATTACTGGCGAAACTCTCTTCATTTTCTTATTACATTTTGGACAATTGATAAGCACATCATCAATATATGGTCTGTGAAGCTCTATATCATCTGGACAATTGTCACTCATGCTTTTAAGCTCTTCTATACTTCCGATTGCATGACGGTGACCGCATTCACATTCCCAGATATTAAGAGGAGTTCCCCAATATCTGTCACGGCTTAATCCCCAGTCCATAACATTTTCTAACCAGTTTCCAAATCTCTTGGTTCCAATTGATTCTGGTAACCAGTTAATCTGGTCATTGTTTTTGATTAATCTGTCTCTCACTTCTGTCATTTTGATGAACCATGTATCTCTAGCATAGTATAGAAGTGGAGTGTCACATCTCCAACAATAAGGATATGAATGTTCAAAATCAAGTGCAGTAAATAATAAACCTTTTTCATCTAGATAATCAATGATTAATGGGTCTGCTTTCTTGACAAACATACCTTTCCAAGGAGTAACAGCTTCAACAAATTCACCTTGCTCATCAACTAATTGAACAAATGGTAAATCATAATTTCTTCCAACTACAGCATCATCTTCACCAAAAGCTGGAGCAGTATGAACAACACCAGTACCATCAGTCAATGTAACATAATCTGCACAAGCTATATAATGAGCTTTTTTGTCAGGTGAAGCGAAATCAAATAGTGGTACATACTCTGTATATTCAAGGTCTTTACCTTTATAAGTCTCAACTACTTCATATTCTTCTCCAAGTACTTTTGTTGCTAAAGCTTCCGCTAAGATAAAATATTCATCTTTTACTTTTGCCTTGATATATGTTTCTCTAGGATTTACTGATAAAGCTACGTTAGAAGGTAATGTCCAAGGTGTAGTTGTCCATGCTAATATATAAACATTATCTTCCCCTTTAACTCTAAACTTAGCTATTACAGATTTTTCTTTTACATCTTTGTAACCTTGTGCCACTTCATGGCTTGAAAGTGGTGTTCCACAACGTGGACAATAAGGAACAATCTTATGTCCTTTGTATAATAAATCTTTTTCCCAGATTTGTTTTAGAATCCACCATACAGATTCAATATATTCATTGTGATAAGTTACATATGGATCATCCATATCAGCCCAGAATCCAACAGTCCCACTGAAATCTTCCCACATGCCTTTATATTTCCAAACACTTTCTTTACATTTTTCGATAAAAGGTTCAAGACCATATTCTTCTATCTGCTCTTTTCCATCAAGACCTAATAGTTTTTCTACCTCTAATTCTACTGGTAATCCATGAGTATCCCAACCAGCTTTTCTAAGAACTTTATAACCTTTCATAGTTCTGTATCTAGGTATCAAGTCTTTGATAACCCTTGTTAGAACATGTCCAATATGAGGCTTACCATTAGCTGTTGGTGGTCCATCATAAAAAGTATAAGTAGGTCCATCCTTCCTTAATTCTATACTCTTCTTAAAAATATCATTTTCATTCCAAAAATTCAGAACTTCTTTTTCACGATCTCTAAAATTAAGATCAGTGGATACTTTCTTGTACACCTTTATACCTCCTAAGTAATTATATGTTTTCTTCGTTTTCTTATATAAAATATAAACATAAACGGTATATTATATACAAGCCCTTACATCAAGTTACG